>NZ_JBHXJK010000113.1:0-28661 GCF_042723255.1 Amycolatopsis thailandensis | reverse complement strand
GGGATCTGCTGGGTGTTCGCGGAGTCCATCGGAGACGTCGCGTTGTCCGGTGTCACGACGAAGGCTCCACGCGCGCTGGCGCGTGCGAGCAAGGCGTCCGCCCGAGCACGGGGGTCCATTCCCCTAGGCCTCCCGACTGACCTGGGGCCCTCTGGGTTCAGGGCCGACTGTGTGTTGTCTAGGGTAGGCCCTAGGAGCGGCCGCCGTCAGCAGACCCGCAAACGTCTTCCGACAAAAGTTGCCGAGCGCGCGGCCGGCGGCGGGGACTCAGGCTTCCATGTCCGAGAGGATCCGGGTGCTGGAGTCGGCCTTGTCCGTGCCCCCGATGCCGTAGATCATCGAGATGTCGTTGCGGGCCCCGGCCTCGACCTCGTCGGCCGGGAGTTCGTCGACGTTGCGCCGGTCCCCGCCGTTGCAGAACTCGAGTTCCGTGTCCGGGTACGCCGCGCGGATCAGGTCGAACGACTCGTTGATGCCCGGCCCCTGCTCGACAGCGACGTACACGTCGTCGACGATGCGCAGCGCGCGGACGATCCGGGCACGGACGTCCTCGACCTGGATCACCCTGCCCTTCTTGAGGACCTGCTGGTGATCGTTGTTGACGATGACGATCAGGTAGCCGGACCGTGCCTGCGCGGCCTCGAACAGGTCGAGATGGCCCTGGTGGAGCGGGTTGAAGTACCCACTGACGATCGAGGCCTTAGCCGGTCGCGATGTCATCGTCCGTGTCCTCCGTCGGCTTACGGTTGGGGGTCATCAGCTTAGCTCCGGCGGCGCCGGGCACCGGATGGCCCGCGTAACCCTAGCCGAGGGCGGGGTAGTTTCCGTGTGTGCGATTCCGCCCCGGCTTCGAGCTCGACCTGGACACGGTGCTGGGTCCGTTGAGCCGTGGGTCGCGGTCGCCCAACGTCGTCCGCACCGAAGGCGGGGTCACCTGGCTGGCCGCCAACACCGCGGACGGTCCGGGCACGCTCGCGCTGCTGCGGCGCGCGGACGGCGAGATCGAGGCGGAGGCCTGGGGCCCCGGCGCCGACAGCCTGCTCGACGGCGTCCCCGCCATGCTGGGCGCGCACGATGACGACTCCGCCTTCGTCGCGCATCACGACGTCATCGCGTCGGCGCGGCGCCTGAACCCGGGGCTGCGGCTCGGTTCGACCGGCCGGGTGTGGGACGCGCTGGTGCTCGCCGTGCTGGAACAGAAGGTGACCAGCGCGGAGGCGCTGCGGTCGTGGAGCGAATTGTGCCGCTGGTTCGGGGAACCGGCGCCGGGCCCCGGGCCGTCACGGCTGCGTGTGCCGCCGACGCCGGTCGCCATTCGTTCCATTGTGGACTGGAAATGGCATCGTGCCGGGGTGGACCTGAAACGGCGGACGACGTTGATCACCGCCGCGCGCGTCGCGCCACGGCTGGAGAAAGCCGTCGAGCTGAAGGGCGTCGAAGGACGGGCCTGGCTGCGGAAGGTCCCCGGCATCGGGGTGTGGACCGCGGCGGAGATCGCGCAGCGCGCCTGGGGAGACCCGGACGCGGTGAGTTTCGGCGACTACAACATCCCGTCGATGGTGGGGCACGCGCTGGTCGGCACGAAACTCGACGACGCCGGGATGTCGGAGGTGCTGGCGCCGTATTCGCCGCAGCGGCAGCGCGCGGTGCGGTATCTGTCGACGGCCGGTTTCCGCCGCCCTAGGTTCGGGCCGAAGATCGAGCTTCGCGACTACCGCGCGATGTGACTCGGCCGGTCTCGCGGCGGCCAAGTACATGAAGGCCCCCTTCCTTGCGCCTAACGCAAGGAAGGGGGCCTTCATGTACTTGAAGAGGTGACGCCGACTCAGTTGCCCCAGCCCTGCGGCGGATAGGGCTGCTGCTGGCTCGGGTACTGCGGCGGCTGGCCGGGGTACTGCTGCGGAGGGTACGGACCCTGAGGCCCGCCCTGCGGGTACTGCGGCGGATACGGCTGCTGAGGGTACTGAGGCGGATAAGGCGGCTTCGGCTTGTTGAGCGTCTTGATCAGGAAGTAGATCCCGAACCCCAGGCCCACGAGCACCGCCAGGATGACCACCAGCTGAATGATTCCCATAGCGGCATACCCCCTTCGTTCGTCTCAGCGGAGGGTAGATCAGCCCAGCGCCGCGTCGACGATCGCCTTGGCCTCGTCGCGGTCGAGCCCCAGTTTCCTGGTCAGCGCGGCGTAGTCGGCGGCCGCTTGCCTCGCCCGTTCGCGGGTTTCGTCGCCGACGGCGCTGACGAAGGTCCCCGCCCGGCCGCGAGTCTCGATCAGGCCGGCTTCTTCGAGCTCGCGGTAGGCCTTGGCGACGGTGTTCGGGGCGATGCCGAGGTCCTCGGCGAGCTTCCGCACGGTCGGCAGTTTCGCCCCGACGGGCAGCGTGCCGTCGTTGATCCGCGCCGCGTAGGCGGTGCGGACCTGCTCGAAGGGCGGGACAGGGGAGTTCGGGTCGACGCGGACCATGCTGTCGGCTCCTACTGGCGGGGCGGCATGACCTGGGTGCGGTCGGCACCGGGGACGACCTGGGTGGCGTCGCCCGAACCGCCGGGCACGACCTGTGTCCGGTCGGCACCGGCGGGTGAGACGACCTGCGTCCGGTCGGCACCGGCGGGCGAGACGACCTGGGTGCGGTCGGCGCCGGCGTCCGCCTGCTGCTGCGGGGAGACGACCTGCGTGCGGTCGGCGCCCGCGTCGATCGGCGGCCCGGCCTGCGGAGGAGGCGGCGGCGGGAAACCGGGGGCGGGCATCGGCGGCTGCGACGCGAACGGGTTCGGAGCCGGGGCACCGGGCGGCGGCGCGAAACCCGCCGGAGCCGGGGCCGGAGGCGGCGGGAAGCCGGGCGCCTGGCCGAAACCGGCCTGCGGAGGCGGCGGCGGGAAACCGGGCTGCTGCTGCCAGTTGCCCTGCGGGGCGGGGCCACCGGCGGGCGGGGGAGGCGGCGGGAAACCCGGAGCCGGGCCGCCACCGCCGAAGTTCGGATTCTGCGGGAAGGTCATCGGCGGCTTCTTCGCCTGGTTGACCTTCACGATGATCACCACGATCACGATGATGATAATGATGATCGCCAAGATCAGCAGGAACCAGCCGAAGCCGTCACCGTCCCCGCTGCTGTGGACCCGGACCCGGTCCAGGTATGGCGTCAGCGTCGTCAACATCATTCCCCCTTTTGAACGTCAGGCGACACCCTAACCGGCCGACGACGCGGGGAGTGCGGCTTCCACCAGTTCGGCGAGATCTTCCGACCCTTTCGGCAGAGAATTCACCGGCCACCAACGAAGATCGTCCGATTCGTCGCTTTGGACCGGTTGTGCGCCCCGGGGTGCGCGCACCACGAAACGCACGTCGAAATGCCGTGTCGGCACGCCGAGCGAGCAGGTGATCGGGTGGACGTCGAGATGCACGGGGGCCGGGTCGATCGCCAGGTCCTCGATGCCGGATTCCTCCCGCGCCTCGCGCAGGGCGGCGTCCGCGAGCGTCGCGTCGCCCGGTTCGCAATGCCCGCCGAGCTGCAACCAGCGGCCGACGCGCGGATGCAGGGTCAGCAGCACGTTCTCCGCGTCGGCGTCGAGGAGGACGGCCGACGCGGTGATGTGCCCGGCCGCGCATTCGCGGCGGCAGACGTCGTCGCGGGCGGCGAGGAAGCCGAGATAGGCCTGGCGCAAGGATTCCTGAGCGGCGTCCGCCGGTCGCCAACCGGACAAAGTGGACACAACGTCGTCGTGCAAAGTCACAGCTCGAGAAGTCCTTCACCGGGTTCGACGGGGCCGCGCGCGGGCGGCAGGGCGGCGGGATGACCGATCGCGACAGCGCCGAGCGGTTCCCATCGCGCGTCCAGGCCGAGGACCTCGCGCACGATGTCGGCGGCGAAGATCGTCGAACCGATCCAGCACGAGCCGAGGTCTTCGGCGGCGAGCGCGACCAGCAGACCTTGCACCGCCGCACCCCCGGCGACGGTGAACATCGTGTGCTCACAAGCGTTTCGGCGATCGTCGCGGTAGGTGTGCGCGCCCTCGGCGACGAGGAACGGCACCACGACCTCGGGCGCGTCGTAGAGAATGTCGCCGCGGCTGAGGCGCTTCGTGACCTGCTCGGCGGTGAAGTCGTCGCCTTCGAGATCGGCCTGCCAAGACGCCTTCATCGCGTCGAGAAGCTTGCGGCGCAAGCCTTCCTCACGCAGCCACACGAACCGGACCGGCTTCGTGTGATGCGGCGCGGGCGCTGTCAACGCCGTTCCGACGGCTCGGCGCAGCACTCCGGGATCGACCGGCTCGTCGGTGAACGACCGGATCGAACGCCGCGCGAGCACGGCTTCCCGGCGGCCCTGCGCGAGGGATTCGTTGGTACCGAGACGGAACAGGTCCTCCTCGATCGGCCGGAGCAGCTTGCGGGCGGTCGAACCGTCGTCCGTCAGCTGAAGGCCGCGCACGACCGCGACCGGCGTCCCGCCGAGCTTGCCCTTGACCAGATCCGCCGCGGCGGCCAGTTCGTCGGCGATCGCCACCTCGGTGACCGCGAGTTCGTTGCCCTGGCTGTCGACCTCGCCCGCGTACGAATGCAGCACCCGCAGCCCGGACGCGCCGATCGCGGCGTCGGTCTGCCCGACCCGCCACGCGCGGCCCATGGTGTCGGTGACGACGACCGCGACCTCGACACCCAGCCGTTCCCGCAGCCCGTTCCGCAGCGCGAGCGCGGAGGCGTCGGGGTCGGACGGCAACAACGCGACCTCGCCGGAGGCCACGTTCGACGCGTCCACCCCGGACGCGGCCTGCACGATGCCGAGCTTGTTCTCGGTGATCACCGTCCGGTTGATCCGCGCGATCACGCGGACGGACTCCTCCTCGACGAGTTTGCGCCGGGCGGCGTCGCGCTCCTCGGGATCGGCCGGGACGCGGATGAGCATGCCCTCGGTCTTGGAGACGATCTTGCTGGTCACGACCAGGACGTCGCCCGAGCGCAGCCACGGCGCCGCCGTGACGATCGCGCCGGTCAGGTCGTCGCCGGGCCGGAACTCCGGGAGACCGTCGACGGGCAGGATCTCGATCTTCGCGGAAGCATGATCAGTCAACGGAAACTCCGGCCAGCTCGAAGGCCGCGCGCACCATCGCCGCGGTCGCGTCCACATCGGACATCAGCAGGGGGACGTCGCGGACGGCGACACCCGGCACGTCCACGGTTTCGCCCTCGGAGACCAGCCAGCCGTCGAGCACGCCGTCCGGGGATTCCTTGCGGGAACCGTAATGCCGCCCGACGGCCTCGGCCGAGGTCTCCACGCCGATCGCGCTCAGGCACGCGTCGGCCATGCCGCGCAACGCCTTCCCGCCGATGATCGGCGAGACACCGACGACCTTGGCTCGGGTCTTCCGCAGCGCGTCACGGATCCCCGGGACGCCGAGGGTCGTACCCACCGAGACCACCGGGTTGGACGGCGCGAACAGCACGACGTCGGCGCCCGCGATCGCGTCGAGCACGCCCGGCGCGGGCTTCGCCTCGTCGGCGCCGACGGCGATGATCGAATGCGCCTTCGGCTCGGCGCGGTAGCGCACCCACCACTCCTGGAAGTGGATCGCCTTGCGCTGGTCCGGGTCTTCCGGATCGTCGATCACGACGTGCGTTTCGACGCGGTCGTCCGACATCGGCAGCAGGCGCACCCCCGGCTGCCAGCGGTCGCACAGCGCCTCGGTGACCTGGGAGAGCGGGTAACCCGCGCGCAGCATCCGCGAACGGATCAGATGCGTCGCGATGTCCTTGTCGCCCAAGCCGAACCATGTCGGCTCGGCGCCGTATTCGGCGAGCTCCTCCTTGACCGTCCAGGTCTCACCGGAGTGGCCCCAACCGCGCTCTTTGTCGATCCCCCCGCCGAGGGTGTACATGCAGGTGTCCAGGTCCGGGCAGATGCGCAGACCGTGCATCCACACGTCGTCCCCGGTGTTCACCAGCGCGGTCACCTCGTGCGGCGATTCCGGCGCGGAACCGATCGCGGGCAGACCCAGTGCTTGCTTGACCCCCAGCAGGAAGCGGGCCCCGCCCACTCCGCCGACCAAAATGACGACCTTCACGACGGGCGATCCTCGCACGCGCCGGGACCCGGGGCCCAGTAGCGGTACCTGTGGTGCTCCGTACAGCCCAGGTTGTCGTACAGCTTCAGCGCGCCGGAGTTCGCCACCGCGACCTGGAGCACGACCCCGGTGGCGCCTTGAGCGGCCGCCCAGCCGCCCGCCGCGTTCATCAGCCCGCGGGCCAGCCCCCGCCGCCGGAACTCCGCCCGGACCTCCAGCCTGCCGATGTGCAGCCACTCGCCGACGACCGCGCCGCGTACCGCCCCGGCCGTGACGCCGTCGACTTCGACGACCCCGAAGCCGACCTTTCCGGTGCCGAGGACATGCCGTGGCGCCTCGGCCGGCTCGGCGCTTCCCGTCGTCATTTCCCACCATCCGGACGTCGGTTCGTCGAGAATCACCGCTCCCGCCGAGGTCCCGTGCGAAAGCGGCCCGGTCAGCACCGAAACCTCGTGCGCGGGCCGGTGTTCCACATACTGGACCCAGCCCGCCGAGGCGATCTCGTCCTCCACGGACGTGTTCTGGATCACCTGAACGACCGGCGGGATGGCATGATGGTGGGCGAAGTCACAGACCGCCCGCAGGGCGTCTGGCAGCGGTTTTCCCGGGTCACCGATCGCCAGCGCGCTGTTGGCGCGGGCGGTGAACCCGTCCGCCCAGCGCAGCCTCCAGTCGCCGATCCGGCGCTCCAGCAGGGGCGTCCAGGCCTGGCTACAGGTGAGCTCGAGCATTTCCGCACTGTTCACGGTTAGATTGTGCCAAGGAAGGCAGTGGAGGGACCCCGATGAGCATCGCGCGCAAGGACGACAGGCACAACGAAGACCTGGTCCGCGAGATCTCCGACGGCTTCAACCGGGCGTTGGGCGCGGAAAAGGCAGTCGAGGAGAAGAACGAGGAAGCGGCGAAGCCCGCCGCGCCGCAGTTCGTCATCACTGGGGACAGCAGGGCCACTCCGCCGCCACGCCGCAGGGACCGCTGAAAGCCCATACCCGGGGTACGGATAAGGGTGGCCTAAGCGGGCCTGGCGCGCCCGTGGGCGCGTAATGTCCGTTGCAGACTGGTGAAGCAGAGATAAGCAGGAGTACGCAGTGACCTACGTGATCGCCGAGCCCTGCGTCGATGTGCTCGACAAGGCGTGTATCGACGAGTGCCCCGTGGATTGCATCTACGAGGGTGACCGCATGCTGTACATCCACCCGGACGAATGCGTCGACTGTGGTGCCTGCGAGCCGGTCTGCCCCGTCGAGGCGATCTACTACGAGGACGACGTCCCCGACGAGTGGAACCCCTACACCAAGGCCAACGTCGACTTCTTCGACGAACTCGGCTCGCCCGGTGGAGCCTCCAAGGTCGGCAAGACCAGCCACGACCCCGCCTTCATCAAGGCTCTTCCCCCGCAGGGCGAATGAGCCGGGTCGCTCTTCCTGATTTCCCCTGGGACTCCCTCGCCGGAGCGAAGGCGAAAGCCCAGGCGCACCCCGGCGGCATCGTCGACCTGTCGATCGGCACGCCGGTGGACCCGGTCCCCGAGAGCATCCGCGCGGCGCTCGCGTCCGTGTCGGAGATCCCGGGGTACCCGACCACGCACGGGATCCCCGAGCTGAGGGCCGCCGCGATCGAAGCGCTTTCGCGGCGGCACGGCATCGAAGGCGTTCCCGAAGCGGCCGTGCTGCCGACGATCGGTTCGAAGGAACTGGTCGCCTCGCTGCCGCGGCAGCTGGGGTTCGGCCCCGGTGACCTCGTCGTCATCCCCGAGGTGGCGTACCCGACCTACGAGGTCGGCGTGCTGATGGCGGGTGCTTCCCTGCTGCGCGCGGACAGCACTTTCGCGCTCGGCCCGCAGAAGCCCGCGATGCTGTGGCTGAACTCGCCGTCCAACCCGACCGGACGCGTGCTCGGCGTCGACCACCTGCGCAAGGTCGTCGAATGGGCACGGGAACGCGACGTCGTCGTGGTCTCCGACGAGTGCTATCTGGCGCTGGGCTGGGAAAGCGAGCCCGTGTCGATCCTGCACCCGTCCGTGCACGGCGGCTCCCTCGACGGTCTGCTGGCCGTCCACTCGCTGTCGAAGTCCGCGAACCTCGCCAGCTACCGCGCCGGTTTCGTCACCGGTGACCCGAAGCTCGTCGCCGGATTGCTGGAGATCCGCAAGCACTCCGGGCTGATCGTGCCGCGGCCGGTGCAGGAGGCCATGGTCGCCGCGTTGAAGGACGACGAAGCCCTTGTCGTGCAACGGGAACGCTACGCGCGCCGTCGGCTGGTGCTGCGGAAGGCGTTGCTGGACAGCGGTTTCGAGATCTCGCACTCCGAGGCGGGGCTGTATCTGTGGTCGACGCGCGGGGAATCCGCGCTCGACACCGTCGACTGGCTCGCCGAGCGCGGCATCCTCGCCGCGCCGGGCACGTTCTACGGGCCGACCGGTGGCCGGCACGTCCGGATCGCGTTGACGGCGACGGACGAGCGGATCGATGCCGCGGTGGAACGCCTCGCAGCCTAGAGCCTTCGTCGCGGCTGCCTGTTCTCCCGGTCGCCCCGAACATCAAAGCAGCACGTCACGAGCGCCACGCTCGAGACGGTGGGCGTCCCCAGCGTGGCGCTCGGGACACGCACGCCGACACGTTAGCCCTGCCCCTCAAGAGAACGCGACTTGCTACTCACGACCCCCTCGGTCTGGCGCGGTCTGGTGGATCGGTGGCGTTGCGAAAGCGCCCTTCGCCGCGTCGTATGCGCCATGGGCCCCTTCAGCCCACGTCGCGGCCGGTGAATCCCCGGTAGATGAACCGCGTCAGCGCCTCGACGGCTTCCTCTTCGGAGACCGCTGACGGGTCGACCAGCCATGTGTGCGCGAAGCCGTTGACCAGCTCGGCCATCATCGCGAGAGTGAGCCGCTCCGAGGCCGGGAGTTCCATTCCCGCCGCGGTGATGTACCCGAGGTGGCCGAGGATGTCCTCCGCCTGAGTGGCGCCGAAACGCGCGTACGTGCGCGCGAAGTCGTCGCTGACCATCGCGGCCTGGCGCAGCGCGAGCATCGTCGCGGCGTTGTCGCGATGGAAGTTCCAGTACTCGCGGACGTGCCAGCGCACCGCGTCCGGGTCGGTGAAGTCCGCTTTGTGCCCAGGCAGGGCGGCGTTGACGTCGCTCGCCGCCGCGAGGTCCGCGAGGAGCGCTTCGAGCAGCTCCTCCTTGCCCGCGAAGTGGTTGTAGAACGATCCCGCCGCGCGCCCGGCCTCGGCCGTGATGTCGGTGATCTTGGTGTTCAGGTACCCCTTCGCCGCGAAAACGCGCTTCGCCGCGTCCTTGAGGGCGGCCTCGGTCTCCGCCGCCTTCTCCTTGCGGCTCGTCGCCGTCATCGGCACCTCCTTGACACGGAAGGCTAGCAACGATCATAGTGAATACGGATTCACTGAATTCTAATTCACTGGAGGAGAGATGACCGAGGTCCTGATCGCGGGCGCCGGCCCGACCGGGCTCACGCTGGCCATCGACCTGGCGCGCCGTGGCATCGGCGTGCGGATCGTGGAGAAGGCCGAAACGTTCTTCGAGGGGTCGCGCGGCGACGGCCTGCAACCGCGCACGCTGGAGGTCTTCGAGGACCTCGGCGTACTGGACGCGGTGCTGGCCGCCGGGATGCCGCCGGTGCCGATGAAGATCCACTTGGGCGGCGAGGTCGTCGGCGAGCGGATGATGGCCGAGCTCGCCGAACCGACGCCGGAGGTGCCTTACCCGAACGGCTTCTTCCTCGGCCAGTCGCGGACCGAGGGGATCCTGCGCGACCGGCTCGCCGAGTTCGGCGTCCGAGTCGAGGTCGGCACCCCGTTGCTCGGCTTCGAGCAGGACGCCGACGGTGTGACGGCCGAGCTGCCGGGCGAGCGGATCCGGGTCCGCTACCTCGTCGGCGCCGACGGCGGGAAGAGCTTCGTGCGCAAGGCGCTCGGGATCGCGTTCGAGGGGACCACCGACGAATCGATCCGCATGCTGCTGGGCGACGTCCAGGCCGAAGGCCTCGATCGCGCGTACGGGCACTGGTTCGCGAAGCCCGAAAACCCCATGTCGGGGATCGGGCTCACGCCGTTGCCGGGAGTGCCGCACTTCCAGTTCGGCGCGCCGCTGGGGGAGGAGGAGGTCGAGGCGTCACTGGCCACGCTGCAGTCCCGGCTCGACGAGCTGTCCGGCGGCGGGATCCGGCTGCACGACCTCGCCTGGTCGACGGTGTGGCGGCCCAACATCCGGCTCGCCGAAAGGTTTCGCGAGGGCCGGGTCTTTCTCGCCGGCGACGCGGCGCACGTCCACCCGCCGACCGGCGGGCAGGGCCTCAACACCGGTGTCCAGGACGCGTACAACCTGGGTTGGAAGCTCGCCGACGGTTCGCCGGAACTGCTCGACAGCTACGAGCCCGAGCGTCGCGGGAACGCCGCACGGGTGCTGAAGATCAGCACGGAGATCCTCGAGAAGTACAAAGAGGGCGCGGACGACGCCCACGAGCGTGGCGAGAACACGCGCCAGCTCGACATCGGCTACCGCGGCGGTCCGCTCGCGCCCGAGGCGACCGGCCGGATCCGGCCCGGTGATCGCGCCCCGGACGCGCCGCTGAAGGACGCGAACGGCAAGTCCGTGCGGCTGTTCGAACTGATGCGAGGCCCGCGGCCGACGGTGCTGGTGTTCGGCGACGGTCCCGCTCCCGAAGGCGCGCGGCGGATCCTGCCCGCGGGCAGCACACTGTCCGATGTGGACTTCGAGGACGTCGGCGGGCACGCCTTCGCCGCGTACGAAGCCGGGAACGGGCGGCAGGTGTCGATCCGCCCGGACGGCTACATCCGCGGGCTGACCGCCTGAGCGGCCGCGTCGACCTCCGCCCAGACCTCGCGCCACACGGCGCGGACCTGGGCGCGGCGCAGCAGTTCCTTCTCCGCGATCCGGCCCGCGATGAAGGCGACTTCGACATCGGTCGTGTCCAGGGCTCCTCGCATGCGATCGGCGGCGACACAAGCGTCCTGATGGTCCCCGAGGACGGTCTGGAAGTTCTTCGTGGCCTTGATCAGCCGTTGGATCCGCTCTGCCTGCTTCTTCTTCGCGGCGGGCTTGGCCATCTCGGCGGCGTAGCGGAGTTTCTTGCCGTAGATGCGAAGCGCGTGAAGGTCGTCGTCCGGGGGATTGGCGGGAAGTGCTCTCACGGCCTTCGCGAGCTTTCGATGCGGCTTCGCGAGGCCGGCGACGAGATCGGCCGAGGTCTGGGGGCTCTCGTCGGCTTCCTCGGTGGCGGGCTGCCGGGCGAGACGGCCGATGCCCTGCAGCATCGAGGCATACCGGGGGCTGGTGAGCGCGCGGGTGAGCCGCCGCTTCGCGACCCCGCGTTCAGTGACGAACTTCGAGACCAGACGGCGCGCGGCGGGCTGGTCACGCACCTCGAATTCGGCGACGACGTCGCGAAGGTGGCCTATGAGGACGTCGTAGTCGCGGACGTCGCCGAGGGACTGCCCGAGCCAGCCGAGTTCGGCGCGCACGGGCTCGGCGTCGGGGCCGACGAGTCGGCCCGAAAGCTTGAGGACGCTTCGCATGCGGCGCAGCGCGACCCGCATCTGGTGCAGGTCCTCGGGGTCGGCGCCGGATTTGGTGCCCGGTTCGTGCGCGAGGAGCGCGCGGATCTCGACGTCGAGTTTGACCCGGACGTGGGTGGCCGCCGGATCGTCCGGCCCGGCTTTCGCGGGGCGGTCGCCGAGCCCGAGCGCGGCCGGAGTGGTCGAAGGGACGTTCTTACGCGGCAGGGTCTCGGCTGTCACAAGATGAATTCTAAGTGAACGGGCAAGGTCGTCCAGGCCGTGAGAGAAGCAAGGGACCTTTGCTGTCGCCCTCCGGGGAGCGTGACAGCAAAGGTCCCTTGCACGGGTGTCCGTGAAGGCCTCCTTCACTACCTTCAGGGTAGGCAAGGAGGCCTTCACGGAGACCGATGAGACCTGGCGAGAGCAGGCGACAGCAAAGGTCCCTTGCTCTCTTTCCGCAGGTCAGTTGGCGTGCAGGGCCGCGTTCAGCTCGATGCCGACGCCGGTGCGCGCGACGACCTCGACGGCGCCGGTCCCGGAGTTCCGCCGGAACACCGCGCCCGAGATGCCGGACAGCTCCAGCGCCTTCACGACCTTGCCCTCGAAGGTCACCTTCGTGCCGGCCGTGACGTAGAGGCCCGCTTCGACGACCGAGTCGTCGCCGAGCGAGATGCCGACGCCGCCGTTCGCGCCGATCAGGCAGCGTTCGCCGATCGAGATGGTCTCCTTGCCGCCACCGGACAGCGTGCCCATGATCGACGCGCCGCCGCCGACGTCGGAGCCGTCGCCGACCACGACGCCCGCCGAGATCCGGCCCTCGACCATCGAGGCGCCGAGCGTGCCGGCGTTGAAGTTGATGAAGCCCTCGTGCATGACCGTGGTGCCGTTGGCCAGGTGCGCGCCGAGGCGGGCGCGGTCGGCGTCGGCGATGCGGACGCCGGTGGGCACGACGTAGTCCACCATCCGCGGGAACTTGTCCACGCCGTAGACGGTGACGTTGCCGCGCGCCCGCAGCCGCAGCCGGGTCGCCTCGAAGCCCTCGACGGGGCACGGCCCGTGGCTGGTCCACACGACGTTCGCCAGCAGGCCGAAGATGCCGTCGAGGTTCGCGCCGTGCGGCCGGACCAGGCGGTGCGACAGCAGGTGGAGGCGCAGGTAGACGTCATGCGTGTCGCCGGGGGCGTCGGCGAGGCGGGCGATGGTCGTGCGGACCGCGACGACCTCGACACCGCGGTCGGTGTCCGGGCCGAGCTGGGCGGCGGCCGCCTCGCCGAGGGCCTCGGAGGCCTCCTCGGTGGTCAGCCGCACCGTGCCCGCTTCGCCGACGGCGCCGTCGGTCAGCTTGGGCAACGGGAACCAGGTGTCCAGCACCGTGCCATCGGTCGTGACGGTGGCCAGTCCGACGCCGGTGGCGCCGGTCGTTTCGGGATCAGGGGTCTGCTCGCTCACGACCTGAACGGTAACCCAGTGATCCTCCTCAGCCGCCGACGAGGCTCTTCACGCTGGTCAGCGCGGCCGCCATGTCGACAAGCGCCTGGCTGCACTGGCCGCCGGGAGCGGCCTGGTCCTGGCAGTTCGCGGTCCGGAAGACGGAGATCGGGCGGTCGAGCGCTTCGGCGCTCGGCACCAGGTCCGGGCGGCGCTTGCGGACGGTGCCCGCGGCGCTGGAGAGTTCGGTCACGTACTTCTGGCAGCCCTTGGGCGATTCGGTCCCCGGCGCCAGGTAGCACTGGTCGGTGCCCAGCGCCTTGAGCTTGATCGGCAGCACGTCCGGCCCCTCGCTGCGCGTGGGTTTCACCGTGACCGGGACCTCGTTCGATCCACAGCCGCTGAGTGCCAGGAGAAGGGCGAGCAGGATCGCTTTGGTGCGCACGCCTTCACGGTAGCCCCGGGGCCGCGCCGGTACGGTGCGGGCATGCCTTCGCTCGATCTGCACGCCGACCCCGTCGACCTCACCGCCGCGCTGGTGGACATCTTCAGCGTTTCCGAGGAGGAGAAGGTGATCGCGGACACCGTGCAGGCCGCGTTGGAGACGCAGGCGCCGCATCTCGAAGTGATCCGCAACGGCGACGCGGTCCTCGCCCGGACGAACCTCGGCCGTCCGTCGCGGGTGGTGCTGGCGGGGCATCTCGACACGGTTCCGGTGAACGAGAACATGCCCGTCCGCCGTGAGGGGACCGGTGACGACGAGATCCTGCACGGACTCGGCACCGTCGACATGAAGAGCGGCGACGCCGTCTTCCTGCATCTCGCCGCCGCTCTCCGTGAGCCGAGGCATGACATCACCTTCGTGTTCTACGACTGCGAAGAGATCGAAGCGACGAAGAACGGCCTCGGCCGCATCGAACGCGAGCTGCCCGAGTGGCTCCAGGGCGACCTCGCGATCCTCGGCGAGCCCTCGAACGGCGGGATCGAGGGCGGTTGCCAGGGCACGATGCGGATCGAGATCCGCGTCGAAGGCGTCCGAGCACACACCGCGCGCGGCTGGATGGGCGTCAACGCGATCCACGGCCTCGCCGAACCGCTGCGCAGGCTGGCCGAGTACACCCCGCGAGTGGTCGACATCGACGGCCTGACCTACCGCGAAGGCTTGCAGGCCACGAAGATCGGCGGCGGGGTCGCGGGCAACGTCGTGCCGGACGAGGCCGTGCTCACGATCAACCACCGGTTCGCGCCCGATCGCTCGTCCGAAGAAGCCGAGGCGCACCTTCGCGAGGTCTTCGACGGCTACGACGTCAAGATTGTCGACTTGTCGCCAGGTGCCTTGCCCGGGTTGAGTGCCCCGGCGGCCGCCGAGCTGGTCGCCGCGGCGGGAGGCAAGGCTGTCGCGAAGCTGGGCTGGACCGACGTCGCGCGCTTCGCGGCTCTCGGCATCCCGGCGGTGAACTTCGGGCCCGGCGACCCGACGCTCGCGCACACCCGGCAGGAGAACGTGCGCGCTGGCGAGATCCGGCAGGTCGCGGCCGTGTTGCGCGAGTTCCTCAGCTAGTCAGGGCGAGGAGTTCGTCGAGCGCCCGCTCCGGGCCGCCATAGGTGAGGTGCGCGATGGCGAACATGGGCGCGACCACCCGGCTCCAGGCGTACAACCTGTCGCCGTCGAGTCCGCACGCGTCCGCCACCACCCGGCAACGGGCCTCGACGCCTTCGTGCCAGGCGCCCTCGACCACGTAGTCGACGGCGTCGAAGCACGGATCGCCCACGCACGCCTTCGGATCGATCGCGATCAGGCCGCGCGACGCGCCGCCGTCCAGGACGTTGCCGAGGTGGAGATCGCCGTGGAGCAGCACGACCGGGTCCTGTGTGGACAGCAGGGTCTCGCAGCGATCGATCGCCCGCCGCCAGGCCGCCTGGCTGATCCGGGCGTTGATCGCCGGTTCGGCCAGCCTCCGGCCGATCCGCTCGAAGGACTCCTCGAACCGGCCATGCAGGGTCCACGGCCAGTCCGCGGGCGGGGCCATGGCGTGCAGCGCGGTGAGCAGTTCTCCCCAGCGCCCCGGCAAAGAGTCCGCTGGCAGATCCTCGGCCACGGTGCCCGGCAGGATCTCCTCCAGCACCATCGCGCCGGCGTCCGCGTCGGCGGCCAGCACGGCGGGCACCCGGCCCGTCGGCGCGAACACGCGCAACATCTCGATCTGCTTGGTCAGCAGCGCCCCGTCCGGGCTGAGCTTGAGCACCGCGGGCGTCCCGTCGGACCAGCGGCAGCGCAGGACGACGGACGAGGCCCCGCTGTCGAACAGTTCTCCGAGTTCGAAATCCCACCGGGAGGCCAGCCTCGCGGCGAGGGCCGGGACCTCCGCGAGCCACCCTTCGGCGACGGGTCCGAATCGGCCGACCAGCCGGGTGTTGATGTCTTCCAGATCCACTTGGGTCACTTCGGAACGTCCTCCTCTGCACCGAGCAGGAGCAGTCCGCGCCGCAGGAGATCCGCGGCCTCTTCGGAGCGCCCCTGGTCGCGTAGCAACTCTCCCGCTTTGTCGACTGAAGCGGCCAGGACGCCGCGAGCATCGCGAAGGGCTGCGACGTCGATGGCGTGTGCGAAGCCCGCTTCGGCTGCTTCAAGGTCTCCGCGGGCCAGGGCCAGTGAGCCCTGCTGAAACGTGAGGGATGCGGAGAGCGGCGACTCCGTCGGGATGCCTTCAGCCGCTTCGGCGAGCAGCGCGGCAGCGTCGTCGAGACGACCGAGTTCGCGGCAGACGTCGGCGAGTTCCAAGGTCACGGCGTGATCGGACGCGGCCGTCCGGGACGCGCGAAGGTCCGCGAGAGCGCCTTCGAGGTCTTCGGCGCGCCGGACCAGCGCCCGCGCGAAGAGGCACCGGGCGAGAACCGGCCGCAGGGCACGTTCGTGGAGCAGGTCGTGCAGCACCGAAACGGCGGCGACGGCGTCGGTCACCCGGCCTTCGGCGAGATACGCCTCGGCCAGCCGTCGCTGGTTCTCGGCGAGTTCGGTCAGGAGCTCTTCGCCGCCTCGGGCGAGGCGCAGTGCCTCGCCCGCGTGGTGCGCGGCCTGGGTGGTTTCGCCGAGGCGAAGCCGACCTTCGGCGAGGTACGCGTGCAGGGCCAGCAGAAGAACCGGATGCGGATGATCGGCCAGGCTCGTGTCGAGCGCGGTCCGGAGCAGGTGCATGGCGTGGTGCGGTTCGCCCAGCCCAGTCAGGAGGTTCGCCCGGAGCGCGACGGCCAGTTCCCGATACGGCGGGATGTCGTCGGAGAGGGCGGCTTCGGCGGCGGCCACCAGCCGCGAGCGGGTGCCGCCCTCGGTGAAACGCGCGAGCCACAGCCAGGCGAGCCCGGCTTGACGGGTGCGGCCGATCCCCTCGGCACGCCGGGCCAGCCGTCGCATCTTCGCGGCCGAGCCGTTCCCCGCGAGGAAGTCCGACGCGGCCGCCGCGATGTCCAGATCGAGCCGGACGTCGTCGCGGGGCGAGGTGACGCCGAGCAGCTCGCCGGTGTCCACGCCGAGCCGCGCCGCGAAGTGGCGCAACGCGTCGCCGGACGGCGTGCGCGCTCCCGTTTCGACGGACGAGACGTACGCGGCGGTGTAGTGCGGCTCGGCGAGTTCGCGCTGGGTGAGGCCGCGTTCGGCGCGCAGCCGCCGCAGCCGTCCACCGACCTCCTCGCCCATGACGGAGAACGATACGGGCGAACGCGCCGAAAGGTTGCGCGCGCGGTCCCGCAACTTCTCCCGGCCCCGGACCGTATCCCCCGATGTGACCGATGATCCGCGGGAGTGCCGATGACCGTGCGCGGGATTCTGGCCGTCGTCGTAGGCGCCCTGGTGGTGGCCGGTTGTGAAGCTCACCCCGTCGCTCCTCCCGCGGTGACCCCGGTACCGGTCCTCGCGCCGCCGACAGCGGTCTCGCTGTCTTCGCGGAAACCCGCGCCGCCGTCCGCCGGGATCACCTTCCCGCAGGCGGGATCCGGCCAGTGGATCCTTCCCGCCGGTGAAGGTCCGATCGCCGGGCAGACCGGAAAGCTGGTGCGATACCGCGTCGCCGTCGAGGCGGACATCGCGGGCGTGAGCCAGGACGAGTTCGTCAAGGCCGTCGAGTCCACTTTGGCCGATCCACGCGGCTGGACCGGTGGCGGCCGCCGGCGGTTGCAGAGGGTCGGTCCTGACGGCCCGGTCGATTTCACGCTCTACCTCGCCACGCCGGAGACACGCGACGCGCTGTGCGGCAGGCCGGACGGCTACACCTCGTGCCGCAACGGGAACAGCGTCGTGCTCAACGTCGCGCGCTGGGCGAACGGCGTCCCCGGATACGGCGCGCCGTTGACGATCTATCGCCAGTACATGGTCACGCACGAGGTCGGGCACCGGCTCGGGCGCGGCCACGAGAAGTGTCCCGTACCAGGCGCGCTGGCGCCGGTGATGCAGCAGCAGACGTTGGGGCTGCACGGCTGCAACCCGAACCCGTGGCCTTATCCGGACGGGACGCAGTACTCGGGGCCTTCGGGGGAGTACGCCGATCCGATCCCGCGCGACGGGTCGTGAGCACCCCCGCCGAAGTACATGAAGGCCCCCTTCCTTGCGCCTAGCGCAAGCAAGGGGGCCTTCATGTACCGCAGGAGGGTTTACCGGCCCTGGAGCGACCGCACGTTGTTCCCGAACGTCCAGCTCCGCGAACCGTCCCAGTTGATCGACCAGGTCATCAGGCCCTTGAGTCCCGGAATGCTCCGGTACGCCTGGGAAACCAGGCCCGTCGACATGTAGCCGCCACCGGCACCCGCCTGCGCGGGCAGGCCCGGGACCTGCTTGTCGTAGGGAACCCGGATCGTCGTGCCCTGGATCACGAGGCCCTTGTCGAGACACTCCGTCTGCTTGACGAAGCCCTGGACCGTCCCGGCCTGGTACGAATCACCGGAGCAGCCGTACATGCTTCCGTTGTAGTACTGCATGTTCAGCCACCACAGCCGGCCGTTGTCCGCGTACTTCTTGATGATCGGCAGGTACGCGCCCCAGATCGAGCCGTAGACGACGCTGCCGCCGGTGACGTACGCGGTCTCGGGCGCCATGGTGAGCCCGAAGTTCGACGGCATCGCGGCGAGCACGCCGTCGATGATGCGGATGAGGTTCTTCTGCGACGCGGAAAGCGTGTTGATGTTCCCGCCGCCGGTGAGGCCCGTTTCGATGTCGATGTCGATCCCGTCGAAGTTGTACTTCTTCAGGATCGGCACGATGGTCGCGACGAACTTGTCCGCCACGGTGGACGAATTGAGGTCGATCCCGGCGGTGGCACCGCCGATGGACATCAGGATCGTCGCGCCCGCGTCCTTGGCGGCGCACATTTCGGACGGGGTCGCGACCTTCACAGTCGCGTCCATCCCATCCTCCCATTTTGCCGTTCCGTCGGACAGGATGACCGGAAAGGCCGCGTTGATCACGTTGTACCCGTTGGATTTTATCCGGGCGTCGGTGATCGGGATCCAGCCGAGCGGCGGGTGGACGCCGTTCGAAGCGCCGTCCCAGTTCTCCCAATAGCCTTGCAGGACCTTGCCCGCGGGCTTCGATTTGACCGCGCAGACCTCGGCGTCCGTCGAGGCTTGCGCCGGGGTCAGGACGACCAGCGTGGTGACGGCGAGTACCGCCGCGCCGGTGATTGCCAGCAGCCGTGAGACGCGACCGAACATACCCAGCTCCCATCTCGAAAGCGGTTGTGAACGAACAACAGGAAGCGGCCGTTCGGCTCAACATAGGTCGCGGTGCCCGGCTGCCGCTACCGACGATCGGGTGGTCTAGACCAGATATCGAAAGGTTGTCCGAAAAACGTTCTCACGCACGAGGGCCATCTCACGAGGCCGGGTGTCCTCGTGAGATGGCCCTCGCCATTCGGATGGTCAGACGGTGATGGTCCAGCTGTCGAGCGTGCCGGTGTCACCGGAGTAGGCGTCGTAGACCACGAGCGTCCAAGTGCCGGACGCGGCTTCGTTGGTCACCGGGACCGAGTAGTTCCGGGTGCCGAGCTCGGTGCAGGGCAGGGAACCGGTCGGCTTGACCGAGTACGTGCTGCCGTCGGGGGCCTTCAGGCTGATGCGAAGGTCCTCGGAGCAGGTGTGCGTGCCGGTGATCGACACCTTCACCGGGGACGTCGCCGTACCCGTCGCGCTGGAGGTGATCGGGCTGTTCACCGTGCCGTAGTCGGCGATCGGGTAGTCGGTGCCGTTGGTGAACGTGCGGACACTGACGTTGCCGACGGTGAGCGTGTACTGCGCCGTGCGGTCGACCGCGGTCCCGTCACCGGTCACGGTGATCGTGCTGGTGCCGTTCGGAGTGTCCGCCGACGTCTGGATGGTGAGCGTCGAAGACGCGCCGGACTGCACCGAGGCCGGGTTGAACGTCGCGGTCGCCCCGGCGGGAAGACCGCTGGCGCTCAGCGAAACCGTCTGTGCCGCACCGGAAGTCGTCGTCGTGTTGACCGTGACGGTCGCCGACTGTCCAGGTTGGACGGTGCCGGAAGCCGGGGAAAGACCGAGCGAGAAGTCGGGGCCCGTCGAGGCGCCGACGGCGAGCTTCCAGAGCGCGTAGCCGATCGCGTCGCTGTTCTTCTCCACCGGGGTGTCCGGGATGTTGGACGTCGTGTCGCAGGCGCGGTGGTAGCAGCTGTCGAACGCGCGCCCGGCGGTGCCGCCCCACTTCTGGGCCTGCGCGGCGCTCTTCGTGTACCCGGCACCGGTCGCGAGGCCACCGACCGGGATACCCGCGCTCTTGAACGACGCGTGGTCCGAGCGGCCGTCGCCCTCGGTGTCACCCTCGGTCTGGATGCCGATCGTCCGGAAGTACTCGTCGAACACGGCCTTGACCGAAGCCACGTCGTCATAGACGAAGTAACCCCAGTTGTCGGAGCCGATCATGTCGAAGTTCAGGTAGGTCTTGATCTTCGTGCGCTCGGCCTGCGGCAGGCTGTTGACGTAGAACTTGGAGCCGCGCAGTCCGGACTCCTCGTCGGCCCACCAGCCGAAGCGGACCCGCTTGGCCATCGTGGGGTTCTCGCGGGCCAGGGTCAGCGCGGTTTCGAGGATCGAGGCCGAGCCCGAGCCGTTGTCGTTGATGCCGGGGCCGGCGCTGACGCTGTCGAGGTGCGCGCCGAGCATGATGACCTGGCTCGCGTCACCCTGCGGCCATTCCGCGATGATGTTCTGGCTCGAACCCGCGCAGCTGGTGCAGGTCTGCAACGTGACGTTGTAGCCGGCGTCGCGCAGCTTCTGCGACACATAGGACACCGACGCCGTGTAGCCGGAACGGCCGGAGGCCCGGTTGCCGCCGTTCTGGTTGGCGATGGTCTGCAGCGCGTTCAGATGCGACTTGATGTTCGCGAGCGAGATGTCCGGTGCGGCGTTCGCGGTCGTGACCGCTTGGGCGGGCGTCACGACGACACCCAGTACGGCGGCCATGCCGACGACGGCCGCTCCTATTCGCTTTCCCCACTTCATGCCGGGGTTTTCCTTCCTTGATGGGATTTGCGGAAGGACTCCTGCCCCCGGCCGGGGGCAGGAGTCCTTCGCCTGCGAGAGGGAGCTAGAGGGTGATCGACCAGCTGTCGAGCGTGCCGGTGTCACCGGAGTAGGCGTCGTAGACCACGAGGGTCCAGGTGCCGGCAGCCACTTCGTTGGTCACCGGGACCGAGTAGTTCTTGGTGCCGAACTGGGTGCACGGCAGGGAACCGGTGGGCTTGACGGAATACGTGCTGCCGTCGGGGGCCTTCAGGCTGATCCGGAGGTCCTCGATGCAGGTGTGGGTACCGGTGAGCGTCAGCTTCACCGGGGACACCGCGTTGCCGGTCGCGGTCGAGGTGATCGCGCTGTTCACCGTGCCGTAGTCGTTGATGGCGTAGTCGGTGTCGTTGCTGAACGTCCGGATGTTGCTGCTGGTGCCGACGGTCAGCGTGTACTGCGCGGTGTGGGTGCCGCTGGCCGCGGTACCGGTCACCGTGATCGTGCTGGTGCCGTCAGGGGTGCTCGCCGACGTCGCGATGGTGAGCGTCGAGGAGGCACCGGACTGGACCGAGGCCGGGTTGAACGTCGCGGTCGCCCCGGCGGGGAGGCCACTGGCGTTCAGCGAAACCGACTGCGCCGCACCGCTGACGGTCGCGGTGTTCACCGTGACGGTGGCGGAGTCGCCCGCCTTGACCGTGCCCGACGCCGGGGTGACGCCGACCGAGAAGTCGGGACCGGACGGGGTGCACGAGGTCGGCTCACCGGTCGCCGCGGGGACGCTGATGGCCTCCCACGCCGCCTTGGTGGTGTTGAACTCGGTGCAGGAGCTCGGGTACAGCGCGAGCGCCGCCTCCAGGGTCGCCTTGCGGGCGGCCCGGTGGTTCCAGCCGGAGGTCTTCTTCAGCAGGCCGTTGTAGAAGATCTTCGCGGCCTTCTGGATGCCCAGACCGGTGATCGAGGTGTTGTTGCACGTCGGGCTCGCGGGCTTGCCGGCGGGCGCGGTGCCCTCGGCCAGCAGGTAGAACCAGTGGTTCTGCGGGCCCGCGGCGGCGTGCACCTCGGTGCTCGGGATCGAGGACGAGTAGCAGTTCGGGTTACCCGAGATCTTGCTCGGCTGGTACATGTAGCGGATCGGGCCCTGGCCGACCAGGTTCACGCCCTCGCCGACCTCGTAGTCCGGGGTGTCCTTGGCGTTGTTGGCGTAGTGCTCGGTGATGGCGCCGAAGATGTCACCGGTGGACTCGTTCAGCCCGCCGTTCTCGTTGCCGCTGCCCGCGCCGCCCGGCGTGGTCTGGAAGATGGCGTGGCCGAACTCGTGCGCGACGACGTCCATCGAGGTGGCCTGGCGCTGGTTGTCCTGCGAGTGACCGAAGGTGGTCGAGGAACCGTCCCAGTAGGCGTTGACCTGGTTGAGGCCGACGGAGGAGGGGAAACCGCCGCCGCTGCCGTTGATGCCGTTGCGGCCCAGCCACTCGCCGAGCATCTTCCACTCGGTCTGGACGCCGAAGAGCGTGTCGACACAAGCGGTTTCGAGGTTGGTGCCCGAGCCGTTGCCCCAGTTGTCGTCGGGGCCGGAGTACACCGCGCCGTTCTGCGGCTTGCAGCTGATGTTGGGACGCCCCGGGTCGCGCATGGAGTAGGTGCCGCCGGAGTTCGTCGTGTCGATGGTGACGTTGCCGACGTAGTAGCTGTTCCCGGCGCCCAGCGTGCTGACGCCGCCCGACGTGTTCTGCGTGGCGGCGGGGATGTTCGACATCTTGACGTCGTCACGGGTGTCGAGGACCGCCCCGGTGGCGCCGTCCACGAAGACGTGCAGGTTGCTCGGCGCGGCCGCCTTGGTGCCCTTGACGACGACCTCGTAGGCGAGCTTGGGGGAGTTCCCCGCCAGCACGACGAGCTGCGGCGCCACCACACTGTCTACTTTGGACAGCTGGCCGCGGGCGACCTCGGCCGCCTTCGCCGCGGAGATCTTGGCCTTGGTTTCGACCGAGATCGCCGCGGTCTCCGCGGCGCTGGTGCCGCGGACGCGCCCGGCGCCGTCGGCCACCACCACCGCGTCCCCGCCGACGACCGGCAGGCCACGGTAGGTTCGTTCGTAAGCGGCGTAGAAGAGTCCTCCGCCACCCGGTGTCATCCCGACGCGGCGGAAGCCCTCCTGCGGACCCTTCCGCAAGTGGTCTACACCAGCCGCGGCGGCCTGGTCGGCCGCGCTCGCGGCCACCGCGTCGGGGCTCGCGGGCTGGATGGTGGCGGTGGTCGCGTTCGCCGGGATCGCCGGGAACGTCATGCTCAGGGCAAGGCCGGCGATGGCCGCCAACCCTGTTCTGAGCCCTCGCTGAACGGTCATGGGAACCTTCCATGGGCAAGACCGTGTACCCGGCACGGCCATTGGCGCGGCGGGGAATTCGACCGGATCGGGAGCACGGCGGGGGACGGGGAAGCGTGTCCATTCGGATAACTGGAGTTATCTCGATGGACACGTTCGAAGTAAAGGAGCTGCTCGCCGGGAGCGTCAATGGGCCGGATGGCCTAGTGGCACACGCGAAGATCATTCCGCGAAGAGTGAAATCCCTGTGTAGTAAGCATTTTCCCGCCGCTCGCGATATATGGCGACTTTCGTATGGTTTTCAGTCCGCCGGCCCGGAATCGGACATAGCGGCCGCGCGTACACCGCGGCGATAGGCTTCCGACGCTTCTTCGATTAATCCGCGAGCGCGCAACGTGTCGCCCAAATGCAGAGAAGTGGCCACGAGCGCGCCGAGTAATTCCGAACTTTCCTGTGCGGTGGCGGCTTCTTCGAGCAAGGCTGTCGCCGCGGGAAGATCGCCGCGGGCGCGGGCGATGAGTCCCAGTAACCGGAGAACCTCGGCCCTGGCTTCGATGTCGGGGGATCGATCCAGAAGCGGCCGGATCCCTTCGGCGAGTTCGGCCGCCTCGTCGAGTGCCCCTTGCCGGCGGCGGACGTCGGCGAGTTCGATGGTCGCGCCGAGTACCCCTTCGGCCGAACCGGCCTTGGCGAGGAGATCGCGGGCGAGCAGCAGTTCGGCGTGCGCCTCGTCGAGTTTGCCCAGCCTCCGCCACAGGAAGCCGCGTGCCCAGCGGCATCGGGCGGCGTCCCGGTCGTAACCGAGGGAGGTGAACAGCCGCAGTGCCCGCGCGAGGTCCTTCTCCGCGCGGTCGACGAGGCCGATCGCCTGCCACAGTTGTGCCGCCTGCCGGTGGTATCGCGCGGAAATGTCCTTGCGGCGGGCGGAAGAGAGGGCGCGACGTCCTTCTTCGGCGGCCCGCCGGGCGCGGCGGAGCGCGCCCATTTCGACGAGCGGGTGGATCAGCGCGGTCACCAGCGCGAGTTCGGCGTCGGGATCGCTCGCGCCGTCGGCGCGGAGTCCGGCGAGCGCGGTCTCGACGAGCGCGACGGCCGCGCCCAGATCCCCCGACAGTGCCCGGCAGGCGGCGAGCCGGTTGACGATCATCGCCCGCAACCGCGGCGACGCCGCGTCGGCGAGTTCCATCGCGTAGGCGAAGCCTTTGTCCGCCAACGGGATGTCGTAACGTTGCCAGTGGACTTCGCCGAGATGGAAACGCGCGTGGCACTGGACTTCCGGTAGCCGGTACTCCGCGGCTCGTCGTTCCACGCGGGTGAATTCGTGTTCGGCTGCGTCGAGTCCGCCTTGCTGCAACTCTCGATATGCGGTTTCCAGGGCGTCGAGGAGTTCTTCGGCGGCGCCCGGTGGCCTGCCGAAGCGGAGTTCGTCCGCGGTGAGGCCGAGCCTTCGGGCCAGGTGGGACACCACGTCGTCCGAGGGCAGCCGGCGGCCCGATTCGACCTTGGCGAGGAAGCCCCGGTCGTAGCGGGGCTCGGCGAGCTCGCGCTGGGTCAGGCCGCGCGCCCGGCGCAACCGCCGGACCCGCGCGCCGAGTGATTCTGCCCCGTTCGGCGTGGACGGCACTGAACCACGGTAGACGATTTCCCGGCGGTTTCCGGCGCGGGCGGGACAAGTGGGTGAGCAACGCGGCGAACGCGGGACCGCCGACCACGAGAACCGGCCGTGGTCGTCACGGTGGGATACCCGCTGACCGCGGCGTGAAGCCGGTGAGTTTCTCCCGGCGAATCGGACATATTGACGGCCGGGGTCCGGAGGGCTAGCGTCTTGCGCAATAAAAAGGAAACTTTCTTAACTAATCTGACTAGTCGTGAGCGGGGCGCCGATGATGGTGAGTTCCTGGTCCCGGGCGGTGGCCGCGGTTTCGGCACTGGTCCTCGGGGGTTTGACGGTTCCGGCGGTTTCGGCCGCGGCGGCGGTACAGGGGGAGGTCCGGGTCGATCAGGTCGGCTACGGCATCACCGAAACCAAGTACGCCTACCTCCTGTCCAGCGCGCCGGGTTCGTTCTCGGTGGTCGACGAACGCGGCTGGACCGTCCATCGTGGACGGACCGGCGCCGCGCTCGGCGCGTGGAACGCGAAGTACCCGGCGGTGTACCAGCTCGACCTGTCGAAGGTCTGGCTGCCGGGCAAGTACCGGATCGTGGTCAGCGGTGAGACCAAGGCGACGTCGCCGACCTTCCGGGTGGACACCAAGGACCGGCTCTTCACGCCGCTCGTCCGCACCACCAACGAGTTCTTCCAGGCGCAGCGCGACGGTGACGACATCGTCCCCGGCCGTCTCGACCGCAAACCGTCGCATCTGGCCGACAAACAGGCCACGGTCTACGACTGGCCGGTGTTCGTCGGCGAGGGCGGCGACGAGATCGCCGAACCGCTGAAGCCGATCGGCGGTCCGGTCGACGTCGAAGGCGGCTGGGTCGACGCGGGCGACTTCGTCAAGTTCACCTCGAACACGGCGTATTCGCTGGCGGAGCTGGGATACGTGCTCCGTGAGGGCTACGATCCCGTGCTGGCCAAGGAGGTCAAGCTCGGCCTCGACTGGCTCGACAAGATGTGGGACGAGCGGAACAAGACGCTCTACGCCCAGGTCGGGATCGGCACGGGCAGCGACAAGTTCGGCTTCCTCGGCGACCACGACGTCTGGCGGAACCCGCACGACGACGACGCGCTCGACGTGAAACCCGGTGACCCCAAGTACTTCGTCAAGCACCGGCCGGTGTTCCCGGCGAATCCCGGCGGTTCCGCGCTCAGCCCGAACCTCGCCGGCCGCGTCGCCGCCGCGTTCGCGCTCGGCGCGCAGGTCGAGGCGAAGCGGAACCCCTCGCTGGCAAGGAAGTACCTCGCCGAGGCCGCCTCGGTCTTCGCCCAGGCCAAGACCGAGAACGTCGGCGAACTGGTCACCGCGTTCCCGCACGCGTACTACCCGGAGTCGTCCTGGCGGGACGACATGGAGCTCGGCGCGACGCAGCTCGCCTTGGCGGGTAAGGCTTTGCGGGACCCGCGGGCGGGTGATTGGACGCGGCAGGCGGCGCACTGGGCGAAGGCGTACATCGATCTCGAAGAGAAGAGCACGCTCAATCTGTACGACACCAGCGCGCTGGCGCACGCCGAACTGGCGAAGCTCCTGCGGCACGGTGTCCCGGGTGCCGCGCTCGGGCGTGCGGAACTGATCGGCGACCTCCGGCGTCAGCTCGACGAAGGCGTCGCGAGCGCGGCGAAGAGTCCTTTCCGGACCGCCGTGTCGGTCAAGGACTTCGACGCCGCCAGCAAGAGCTTCGGGTTCGCCGCGACCGAGCGGCTGTACGCGGACGTGACCGGTGACCGGCGGTACGCGGCGTTCGGTTCGCAGCAGCGGAACTTCACCCTCGGCGCGAACGCGTGGGGAGTCTCGCTGGTCGTCGGCGTCGGGACGACGTCACCGAAGTGCCCGCACCACCAGGCGGCCAACCTCGCGGGTGAGGCGAAGGTGCTCTACGGCGCTGTCGTGAACGGACCGAACGGGGCCGAGCACTTCGCGGACCTGCCGTTCCCGGCCGGGGCGAAGGAGTGCACGAAGCCGTTCGACGCGTTCGACACGACCGAGTCGCGCTACACCGACGACCTGGCCTCGTGGCCGAGCAACGAGCCCGCCATCGACTTCACCTCGACGGCCATGCTCGCGTTCTCCCTGGCCGGACGTTCCTGACCGTGATCGCGGGGCCCGCCTGTCCGGGCGGGCCCCGCGTTCGCGTACCCGACAACTCCTGTTCGCGGCGATGCCGCCGCTCCGGACGGTGACGACGTCGTAGTCTTGGCGGGGTGAGTGAGACAAGCGAGTTCCCCGACGGCCAGTACCCGGAACGACCGATCGAGCGCCACAAGGGCCCGGTCGTGCTGCGGCGGGACCGCCGTGACCAGGGCAGCACCACCGACCAGCGCCTGCTGGACTCGCGGGGGCCGAGCGACTGGGTGCACACCGACCCGTGGCGTGTGCTGCGGATCCAGGCGGAGTTCGTCGAGGGCTTCGGCGCGCTGGCCGAGGTGCCGCGCGCGGTGACGGTGTTCGGTTCGGCGCGGACCAAACGGGACCACCCGGAATACGAACTCGGCCGCAAGATCGGCGGCGCCCTCGCCGACGCGGGCTTCGCGGTGATGACCGGCGGCGGCCCCGGCGCGATGGAAGCGGTCAACCGCGGCGCCAACGAGGCGGGCGGGTTCTCCGTCGGCCTCGGCATCGAGCTGCCGTTCGAGCAGGGCCTGAACCCGTGGGTCGACCTCGGCGTCAACTTCCGGTACTTCTTCGCCCGGAAGACGATGTTCATCAAGTACTCGCAGGCCTTCATCTGCCTGCCCGGCGGCTTCGGCACGCTCGACGAGCTGTTCGAGGCGCTCACCCTGGTGCAGACGAAGAAGGTCACGAAGTTCCCGGTCGTGCTCTTCGGCAGCGACTACTGGGGCGGCCTCTACGACTGGATCGCCAAGACCTTGCTCGCCGAGGGCAAGATCGGCGAGAAGGATCTCGACCTGCTGCACGTCACCGACGACATCGACGACGCCGTGCGGGTCGTGCAGGATTCGTACCAGGCATGGGAGGACACCCACTGATGGCGGCTCCACGACGGGTTTGCGTCTTCTGCGGTTCGTCGATGGGCTTCGACTCGCGGTACGCCGAGGAGGCGCGTGCGCTGGGCACGCTGCTGGCGTCGCGGGGGATCGGGCTGGTCTACGGCGGCGCTTCGGTCGGCACCATGGGCGTCATCGCGGACGCCGCGCTGGCCGCGGGCGGCGAGGTGATCGGCGTGATCCCGGAGGCGCTGGGCAGCGTCGAGATCGCGCACGCCGGCCTGACCGAACTGCACGTCGTCGCCGACATGCACCAGCGGAAGGCGAAGATGGCCGCGCTGTCCGACGGCTTCCTCGCGCTGCCCGGCGGTGCGGGGACGCTGGAGGAGCTGTTCGAGGTGTGGACGTGGGCCCAGCTCGGGCTGCACGAGAAGCCGATCGGGCTGGTCGACGTCGGCGGGTACTACGCGCCGCTGCTGAAGTTCGCCGACCACATGGTGTCGGAGGGCTTCCTGTCGGCCGGGTACCGGGACATGCTCTCGATCGACTCGGACGCTTCGGTGCTTCTGGACGGCTTCGCGGACTATGTGGCTCCTCCGCGTCCTAAGTGGGCTAAGTAGGCCTTCGGTCGCGACTCGGTGCTTTTCGCGTGACCGAGTGGACGACACACGTGTCTGGACGGACGGCACTCGTGTCTGGACGGACGGCATTCGTGTCTGGACGGACGGCACTCGGCCACGGCCGAGTCCCACCGCGTGTCGTCCCGCCGGTCACACGTGTCGTCCGTCTGATCACACGTGTCGTCCACTCGGTCACGCGAAACCGCCCGACCGTCGGTGCCCAAGGCGCGGTTGGCCCTGACCCGAATCGCTACTCACGGCCAACCTGAGGCACGCCTGGCGGGCACCTTTGCCTTGCCTCTCGCGCGGTGTCTCAGTACATGAAGGCCCCCTTCACTGCGCCTAGCGCACTGAAGGGGGCCTTCATGTACTTGGGGCCGCTGTGAAGGGCGAGTTTCCTCGGCTGAGCCGAGGGAAGGGGTCCTTCACGCGCGCCCGCTGTGGCATGTGGGGTTTTTGGGGCGTCTGAGGTTTCTGTGGCGCCTGGGGCGGCGCGGCGGTCCGTGAAGGTCGCCTTGAGGGACCCAGAGTCCGTGAAGGCCTCCTTCACTACCTTCAGGGTAGGCAAGGAGGCCATAACCGACCAG
>NZ_JBHXJK010000112.1:0-28762 GCF_042723255.1 Amycolatopsis thailandensis | reverse complement strand
TATTGTGTGGCCTAGGGGGTCTGTTTCCGGCCCCTGGGCCACCCATCATGACACGCGCGAGGTCTAAGCCTCCTGAGCCACCAGGGACGCCGAAGCAACCGAAGCACCGGAAGAGCGCGTCATGGTCCCGAAAGCCAGC
Organism: Amycolatopsis thailandensis; assembly: GCF_042723255.1. Taxonomy (NCBI): domain Bacteria; kingdom Bacillati; phylum Actinomycetota; class Actinomycetes; order Pseudonocardiales; family Pseudonocardiaceae; genus Amycolatopsis; species Amycolatopsis thailandensis. The sequence goes on along the minus strand of NZ_JBHXJK010000112.1, from coordinate 28,623 downwards.
AGGGCGAGAACGCCGAAGGCCGCCATCACGATCCCCATCGGGACCGCGGTCCCCGGACCGCCCAGTCCGACCAGCGGCGTCGCCAGCCCGCCGACGACGAACTGGAGCACCCCCAGCAGCGCCGACGCCGAACCGGCGGACCGGGCCTGCTCGGCCAGCGCCAGCGAACTCGCGTTCGGCGCCACCATGCCGATGCTCGACACCAGGATGAACAGCGGGATCAGCAGCCCGATCAGGCCGAGGTCCAGCACCGTCGCGGCCAGCACGCCGAACCCGGCCACCGCCGCGATGACGAGGCCGACGGTCAGCAGTTTCCGCTCCGGGAACCGGCCGACGATGCGCCCGTTCAGCTGGCCGACGGCCACGATGCCGATGCCGTTGAGCCCGAACACCAGGCTGTACGCCTGCGGGCTGAGCCCGTAAACGCCCTGGAGCGCGAAGGACGAGCCGGAGATGTAGGCGAACAGGCTGCCGAACATGAGCCCGGAGGCCAGCGCGTAGCCGAGGAAAGCGCGGTCGCGGAGCAGGCTCCCGTACTTCCGCAGCACCGAACCGAAGCGCGCCGGCGTGCGGCGTTCCTCGGGCAGGGGTTCCGGCAGCAGGAAGAAGACGACGGCGAGCAGGATCGCGCCGAACACGGTCAGGCAGACGAACACGCCGCGCCACGAGGTCCAGTTCAGGATCTGGCCGCCGACGATCGGCGCCAGGATCGGGGCGAGCCCGTTGACCAGCATCAGCAGCGAGAAGAACTTCGTCATCGCGGTGCCGGAGTAGAGGTCCCGCACGGTCGCCCTGGCGATCACGATGCCCGCCGCGGCGCCGAACGCCTGGACACCGCGGGCGGCGATGAGCAGTTCGGCGGTCGGGGCGATGGCGCACAGGATCGAGCCGACCATGTAGAGCGCGAGCCCGGCCACGAGCGGTTTGCGGCGGCCGATCGCGTCGGACAGCGGTCCGAGGATCAGCTGGCCGATGGCGAGCCCGATGATGAACGCGCTCAGCGTGAGCTGGACGGTGGCGTCCGCCGCGCGCAGTTCGCCCGCCATCTGCGGCAGCGCGGGCAGGTACATGTCGATGGACAGGGGCCCGAAGGCGGACAGGCCGCCGAGGATCAGGACGAACCGGGCACGGCCGGTGGTACTCGGTCGTGGCGCGACGGTTTCTTCCACTCGCTCGGGCGCGATGGTCATGCTCGTTCCTTCCCCAGTCATGGTTCCGCGAGGAACAACTTGCTTAGAGTAGGTAACTATTCCCACTGTGAGTCTTGCCACCCGGACTTCGCAAGACTGATCCGATCAATTTTCGGCACAAATCGCGGTGACCCCTAGATCTCGCCGAAGGTCGTCAGGTATACATCGGATGTCTGTTCGTTGCTGTTGGAGCCGTTGATTGTTGACGGTTCGGCCGGAAGGGAAAATCCGTGCAGCTGTTGCGTCTCGGGGAGCCGGGAAGTGAGCGTCCGTTCGTACGTGCCGGGGATGGCACGGTGCGCGACCTCTCCGGCCTGACCTCCGACATCGATGGCAGCTTCTTCGCGAGCGACGGTGTCGCCAGGGTCGCGGCCGCGCTGGCCGCCGGTGAGCTGCCCGAAGCCGGTCCCGAATTCGCGGGTGCCAGGGCCGCCGCGCCGATCGCGCGGCCGGGCAAGGTCGTCTGTATCGGCCTCAACTACCGGCAGCACGCCGAAGAGTCCGGCGCCGAGGTCCCGACCGAGCCGGTCGTCTTCATGAAGGCCCCCGACGTCGTCGTCGGCCCCGAAGACGACGTGCTGGTGCCGCGTGGCTCGACCAAGACCGACTGGGAGGTCGAGCTCGGCGTCGTCATCGGCAAGACCGCGCGCTACCTCGAAAGCGTCGAAGAAGCCCTCGAGTGCGTCGCCGGGTACACGGTCTCGAACGACGTGTCCGAGCGCGAGTTCCAGCTCGAACGCGGCGGCACCTGGGACAAGGGCAAGTCGTGCGAGAACTTCAACCCGCTCGGCCCGTGGCTGGTCACCGCCGACGAGGTGCCCGATCCCCAGGACCTCGGCCTGCGGCTGTGGGTCAACGGCGAGAAGAGGCAGGACTCGTCGACCAAGGACATGATTTTCACGGTCGCCGAGATCGTGCATTATCTGAGTCGGTTCATGGTGCTTCGCCCTGGCGATCTCATCAACACCGGTACCCCGCAGGGCGTCGCGCTCGGCCAGCCCGATCCCAAGCCGTATCTGCGGGAAGGTGACGTCATCGAGCTCGAGATCGACGGCCTCGGCCGCCAGCGCCAGAACGTCAGGCAGGCGTGATGGCGAAGATCGTGGGCATGGAGGTGCTCGACGTCCGCTTCCCCACCTCGCGGGAGCTGGACGGTTCGGACGCCATGAACCCGGACCCGGACTACTCGGCCGCGTACGTCGTGCTGCACACCGACGGCGGCCCGGACGGCTACGGACTCGCCTTCACCATCGGCCGCGGCAACGACGTCCAGGCCGCGGCGATCCGCGCGCTGGAGCCGCACGTCGTCGGCCTGGACGTGCCGACCGACGCGGCGGCGCTCGGGGCGCTGTCGAGGGCCCTGGTCGGTGACTCGCAACTGCGGTGGCTGGGCCCGGAAAAGGGTGTCGCGCACATGGCGATCGGCGCGGTGGTCAACGCCGCGTGGGACCTCGCCGCGCGTATCGCCGGGCTCCCGGTCTGGCGGTTCGCCGCCGGGATGTCGCCCGAGGAACTGGTGTCCCTCGTCGACTTCCGCTACCTGTCCGACGCGCTGACCGAGCAGGAGGCGCTCGACATCCTCCGCGCCGCCGAGCCCGGCCGCGCCGAGCGGATCGCCAAGATCGAGCGCGACGGATACCGCGCGTACAGCACTTCACCCGGCTGGCTCGGGTACTCGGACGCGAAACTCGCCCGGCTCGCTGAACAGGCGGTCGCGGACGGCTTCGAAATGATCAAGCTCAAGGTCGGCGGCGATCTCGAAGACGACGTCCGCCGGATGAAGATCGCCCGGGAGACCGTCGGCGCGGACATCCGGGTCGCCGTCGACGCGAACCAGCGCTGGGACGTCTCGTCGGCGATCGCCTGGATGACCGAGCTGGCGCCCTACGACCCGTACTGGATCGAGGAACCCACCTCGCCGGACGACGTGCTCGGGCACGCCGCGATCGCCAAGGCGCTCGCCCCGATCCGCGTCGCCACCGGTGAGCACGTCCAGAACCGCGTGGTGTTCAAGCAGTTGCTGCAAGCCGGCGCGATCTCGGTGTTGCAGCTGGACGCGGCGAGGGTCGGCGGGTTCAACGAGAACCTCGCGATCCTGTTGCTGGCGGCCAAATTCGACGTCCCGGTGTGCCCGCACGCCGGTGGGGTCGGGCTGTGCGAGCTCGTGCGTCACCTGTCGATGTTCGACTTCGCGGCCGTGTCCGGTTCCGACGCCGACCGCTCCATCGAATGGGTCGACCACCTCCACGAGCACTTCACCGACCCGGCGGTCGTGACCGGCGGCCGCTACCTGGCGCCTTCCGCGCCGGGCTTCTCGGCCCGGATGCACGACGCGACCCTGCGCCGCTTCACCTTCCCCGACGGTCCGGAATGGACGGAGATCGACAGTGAGTGAGTTCGAAGGCCTCGTGGCGGCCGTCACCGGCGGCGCCTCCGGGATCGGCCGCGCCACCGCGGACCTGCTGGCCGCGCGCGGGGCGACGGTCGCGGTTCTCGACCTGAAACCGGAGGACCTCCCCGAAGGCCTCACCGGGTTCCGCTGCGACGTCGGTTCCGACGACGAGGTCCGCGCGGCGATCGACGCGGTCGCCGAACGCTTCGGCAGGCTCGACGTCCTGGTCAACAACGCGGGGATCGGCGCGCAAGGCGACGTCACCTCCAACAGCGACGACGAATGGCACCGGGTGCTCGACATCAACGTCGTCGGCATGGTGAGGCTCGCGCGGGCGGCGTTGCCGCATCTGAAGAACTCGCCGTCGGCCGCGATCGTCAACACCTGTTCGATCGCCGCGTGGGCGGGCCTGCCCAACCGCGCGCTGTACTCGGCCAGCAAGGGCGCGGTGCTCTCGCTGACCCTGGCGATGGCGACCGACCACCTCGCCGACCGGATCCGGGTCAACTGCGTCTGCCCCGGTACCGCGGACACCCCGTGGGTCGGCAGGCTCCTCGACTCCGCTGGCGACCCGGAGGCCGAACGGGCCGCGCTGGCCGCCCGTCAGCCGATGGGACGGCTGGTGACCGCGGCCGAGGTGGCCAACGCGATCGTGTACCTCGCCAGTCCGCTGTCGGCTTCGACCACCGGCACGGCGCTCGCTGTCGACGGAGGTATGTACGGGCTGCGTCCGCGCGGCCCGGTCCAGCACTAGGTTCCGGCTGTCATCAAGGAGGATGCGGTGCGTACGAGGGTGATCAAGGTGGCCGCCGCGGCCACCGCGCTCGGGCTGGCCCTGTCGGCCTGTGGATCCACGAAGGACAACGCGCCGAAACCGGGTGCCGGCGGTGGCGGCAAGGTCGGCGCGACGATCCCGTTGCTGACCTCGCCGTTCTGGCAGGCCTACAACAACTACGTACCGCTGAAGGCGAAGGAACAGGGCGTCGAGTCGCTGCCGACGGTCAACGCCGACAGCGACTCGGCGAAGCAGATCACCGACGTCAACACCTTGCTGAACCAGGGTGTCAAGGGGCTCGTCGTGACGCCTCTCGACTCCGCCGCCGTCGTGGCGGGCCTCAAAGCCGCGGAGAACAAGGGTGTCCCGGTCGTGGCCGTCGACGTCGCGCCCGAGAGCGGCAAGGTCGCGATGGTGGTGCGCGCGGACAACAAGGCGTACGGCACCAAGGCCTGCGAGGCGATCGGCGCGAAGGTCACGTCGGGCAAGGTCGTGCAGGTCATGGGCGATCTCGCCTCGGTCAACGGCCGCGACCGCTCCGAAGCGTTCCGGGACTGCATGAAGGCGAAGTTCCCTGGTGTGCAGGTTCTGGAGGTCGCCGCCGAGTGGAAGGCGGACAAGGCCTCGTCCGGTTTGGACAGTCTGCTGACCGCCAACCCGGACATCAAGGCCGTGTACATGCAGGCGGGCGGCGTCTACCTGGCGCCGACGCAGCAGGCGCTCAAACGCAAGAACCTCTACTTCCCGGTCGGCGACCCGAAACACGTCGTGCTGGTCAGCAACGACGGCATCCCGCAGGAACTGGCCGCGATCCGCGCGGGTGAACTCGACGCGACCGTCTCCCAGCCCGCCGACGACTACGCCAAGTACGGCATGTACTGGATCAAGAAGGCGATGGCGGGGGAGACCTTCAAGGCCGGGCCGACCGACCACGGCAGCACGATCGTCGAGGTCCGGCCGGGAATCCTGGAGGACCAGCTTCCCGCGCCCGTCGTCACCAAGGACAACGTGGACGACAAAGCTCTCTGGGGGAACAACCTGTGAGCGCGCTGCCCGCCGGGTCCGCCGCCGTGCCGGTGGTCAGCGCACAGGGCGTCGGCAAACGCTACGGCCCGACCGTGGCGCTGTCCGACGTCAGCATCACAGTCAACCCCGGCGAATCACACGCGCTCGTCGGGCGTAACGGGGCCGGGAAGTCGACACTGGTCTCGATTCTCACCGGACTGTCCAAAACGGACACCGGATCCGTCGAGTTCGGCGGTGTCCCGGCGCCGCCCTTGTCCAGACAGGACGACTGGAAACGCGCGGTCGCCTGTGTCTATCAGCACGCGATGGTCGTCCCGCAGCTGACCGTCGCGGAGAACCTGTTCCTCAATCGCCAATCCGGCAAAGGCTTCGCGATCGGCTGGCAGCGGTTGCGCCGCCAGGCCAGGGAACTGCTCGACTCCTGGGACGTGGGTGTCGACGTCGACACCCCGGCGGGCGAGCTTTCGGTCGAGGACCGGCAGTTCGTCGAGATCGCCAGGGCGCTTTCGTACGGCGCCCGGTTCATCGTGCTCGACGAGCCGACGGCGCAGCTGGACAGCCAGGCGATCGAGCGGCTTTTCACGCGGATGCGCCAGATGCAGGCGAACGGGGTGACGTTCCTGTTCATCTCGCATCACCTCCACGAGGTGTACGAGGTGTGCCAGGCGGTCACCGTGCTGCGCGACGCCAGGCACATCCTGACAGCGCCGGTCTCGGAGGTCGGCCGCGCCGGGCTGATCGACGCGATGACCGGCGAGCAGGGCGGGCTTTCCGTCCGCGACGCCTCGGCGCGTGAGGCGCTGGCACCGGACGCCGGCGAGGTGCTGACCGTCGACGGGCTTACCGGCGACGGCTTCGAGGACGTGACGTTCCGGATCCATCGCGGCGAGGTGATCGGGCTCGCGGGCAGCAACGCCAGCGGCAAGCACCAGGTCGCCGAAACCGTGTACGGCCTGCGTTCGCCGGTCTCCGGCACCGTCCGGGTCGACGGGAAGCCGCTGAAGCCGGGTGACATCCCGGCCGCGATCCGCGCCGGGATCGGCTGTGTCCCGAGGGACCGGCACCATGAAGGCCTGGTACTGGAGCACTCCATCGCGGACAACGCCACACTGTCCATTTTGGACCGCTTGGGCAAGGGTGGCCTCGCGTCACCGGGTACGCGGTATTCGAAAGCGACGAAGGCTTTGCGGGACTACGACATCGTCGCGGCCGACGCCGATCAGCCGGTGTCCGACCTTTCCGGCGGCAACCAGCAGAAGGTCGTCCTGGCCCGCGCGCTGGCCGGGGATCCGCGCCTGGTCGTGCTGATCAACCCGACCGCGGGCGTGGACGTGAAATCGAAGGAGGCGCTGCTCGCGGTCGTCGACCGGGTGCGGGCGGAAGGCAAGGCGGTGCTGATCGTCAGCGACGAACTGGACGATCTCCGCCTCAGCGACCGGGTGCTGGTGCTGCGGGCGGGCGCCGTGGTCGCCGAACACCGCGCGGGCTGGTCCGACGGAGACCTCGTGGCCGACATCGAAGGAGTCGAACGGTGACCGAGTTGATGACCGACCCGAAGACTTCGTCGTTCGCGGCCCCGCCTCGCCGCCGGAAGTTCCGCTGGCTGCGCGAACTCGCGCTCGTGCCGGCGCTCGTCGTGGTGCTGATCATCGGAGGACTGATCAGTGACACGTTCCTGACCTTCGGCAGCATCGTCGGGATCCTGTCGGCCTCGGCGGCGCTGTCGATGGTGGTGCTGGGCGAATCGCTCGTGCTGCTGACCGGGAAGTTCGACCTCTCGCTGGAATCCACCATGGGGATGGCGCCCGCGCTCGGCGCGATGCTGGTCATCCCGGTGGCGTCTTCGGGCTTCGGTACCGAGATCCCCGGTTTCGCGGGCGTCCTCGCGGTGCTGGTGGCCGGCGCCGCGATCGGTTTCGTGAACGGGTTCCTGATCGTCAAACTGAAGCTGAACGCCTTCATCGTCACGCTGGCGATGCTGACCGTGCTGCGCGGCACGCAGATCGGGTCGACCCAGGGGAAGACGCTGTTCGACCAGCTGGACGTGTTCACCGCGCTGGCGACGACGACGTTCATCGGGCTGCCGATGTCGGTGTGGCTGGCCGCGGCGCTGTTCACCGCTTTCGGGCTGGGGCTGCGGTATCACCGGATCGGCCGATCGCTGTACGCCATCGGCGGCAATCGGGAAGCCGCGCGGGCCGCCGGTATCCGCGTCGACCGGATCTCGTGGGGCGTCTTCGTCGTGGCCGGGGTGCTGGCCGCGCTCGGCGGGCTCGCGTACACGGGTTACGTCGGCGCGCTCGGCGCGGATCAGGGCGACGGGCTCATCCTTCAGGTGTTCGCCGCTGCGGTGATCGGCGGTGTCTCACTGGACGGTGGGAAGGGCACGCTGGTCGGGGCGCTCACCGGGGTGCTCCTCCTGCAGACGGTCACCAACCTGCTGCAGGTCGCGCAGGTGCCGCCCGAGTGGCTGAAGGCGATCTACGGCGTGATCATCCTGGTCGCGTTGATCATCTCCCGCTACGCGAGCGGGAAGGCCCAGACGTAGGCGCCAGGACTGCAATGAAGGGGCCTTTCATTGCAAATTTTGCGATGAAAGGCCCCTTCATTGCACGGCCGGAAGGCGTTTCGAGGACAGATGGAGAGTGCGGTGTCAGGAAAGTTCGGCGGCCGCGGTGGGATCGTCCGCCGTGCCCAAAGCGTTGCGGAGCCATTGCTCCACCCCCGCGACGTGCACGGTGGCCCAAGAACGCGCGAGTTCGGGTTCGCGGGCGGCGATGGCTTCGTAGATGGCCGTGTGCTGCTCGCGGGTCTTGGCGACCGCGCCCTCCTGGGTGAGCCCGCGCCAGATGCGGGCGCGCGCGGTGGGGCCGGACAGGCTGTCCAGCAGCGAGCACAGCACCGGATTGCCGGAACCGTCGGCGATCTTGCGGTGGAATTGCAGGTCGTTGGCGACCAGTGCCTCCACCGTCGGCGAATCGGCCAGCTCGTCGAGCAGGCGGCCTAGTTCCGCGATGTCCTCGTCGCTCATGTGCATCGCGGCCATCGCCGTCGCCGCCGGTTCGAGGATCCGGCGGACGGCGAGGAAGTCGAGCACCGTGTCGTCGCGGTGGAAGTCCACCACGAACGTCATCGCGTCGAGGAGGAGATTCGGTTCGAGGCTGGTGACGTACGTTCCGTCGCCCTGGCGGACGTCGAGCACGCGGATCAGGCACAGCGCCTTCACCGCTTCGCGCAGCGAACTGCGGGACAGGCCGAGCCGCTGGGCCAGTTCGGCCTCTTTCGGCAGCCTGTCGCCCGGAGCAAGCTCGCCGGAGATGATCATGTCCTTGATCTTGTCGATCGCGACATCGGTGACCGGCATGTTCCACCGCCCTCCCCGAAGACCTCGGATGTTTGAGTGTCAGTTGACAGAGTGCCATGTTTCGAGTTGAGGAGGCGCGGTGACCCACGGTGTCGCACTACAAAGAGTGGCACTCCACACCCGGCTGAAGCCGGGCAAGGAGGCCGAATACGAGTCGGTCCACGCCGTGATCCCGGCTGACCTGGACGAAGCCCTGCGTGGCGCGGGCGTGCGTTCGTGGCGGATCTGGCGGGACGGGCTCGACCTGTTCCACGTCGTCGAAGTGGAGGACTACGCGAAGATGCGCGCGGTCCTGCGCGACCATCCGGCCAACATCCCGTGGCAGGCACGGATGTCGGAACTGCTCGACGTCGAAGACGACTACTCGGGCGGCGATTCGGGCCTCGGCCTGGTTTGGGAGCTTCCGTGAAGATCTCCTTGTCCCCACTGGGGCTCGGCTGCGCGCAGCTGGGCAACCTGTACCACGCCATCACCGACGAGACGGCCGAAGCGACCGTCCGGCAGGCGTGGGACGAAGGGATCCGCTACTTCGACACGGCCCCGCACTACGGTCTCGGGCTTTCGGAACGACGGCTGGGCGCGGCGCTTTCGTCGTATCCCCGCGCGGATTTCGTGGTCTCGACCAAGGTCGGCCGCGTGCTGGAGCCCGATCCCGGTGGCGCTTCGCGCACGGATTCGCAGGGTTTCGTCGTGCCGGCGGCGTACAAGAGACGCTGGGACTTCAGCCGCGACGGGATCCTCCGGTCGCTTGAGGACAGTCTGGAACGCCTCGGGCTCGACCGCGTGGACGTCGTCTACGTGCACGACCCGGACGAGCATTTCGAGGACACCGTCGACGGCGCGTTCCCCGCGCTGCTCGAACTGCGGGAGCAGGGCGTCGTCGACGCCATCGGGGCCGGGATGAACCAGGCGCCGATGCTCACGGAGTTCGTCCGCCGGTTCGATCTCGACGTGATCCTGCTGGCCGGCCGGTACACCTTGCTGAACCAGCCCGCGCTCGACGATCTTCTCCCGCTGTGCGCGGAACGCGGCGTGGACGTGGTGGCCGGGGGCGCGTTCAACGCCGGGATCCTCGCCACCTCGTCGCCGGGCACGATGTACGACTACGCCGAGGCGCCCGCCGAACTGGTCGAGCGGGCGCGGCGGATCGCCGAGGTCTGCGAGCGGCACGGTGTCGAACTCCCGCAGGCCGCGCTGGGGCTGCCCGCCGCGCATCCGGCGGTGGTGTCCGTCGTCGTCGGAGCGCACGATCCCGGCCAGGTCCGGCTCAACGCCGAACGGTTCCGCCGTCCGGTGCCGCGCGAGTTGTGGACGGACCTGATCCGTGCGGGACTGTTGCGTGAGGACACCGTGCTGCGAGAGGACCGGCCGTGATCGACGCGCACCACCATCTTTGGGATCCCTCACGGCGGGACTACCCGTGGATGACGGGCACGGCGCTGGACCCGATCCGCCGTCCGTACACAGTGGACGATCTCCGCGCGGTGACCGAAGCGGCCGGGGTGAAGGGGACCGTGCTGGTGCAGACGGTCTCGTCGGAGGAGGAGACGCGCGAATTCCTCTCCGCCGCCGTCGCCGAGCCACTGATCGCCGGCGTCGTCGGCTGGACCGACCTCACCGCCCCGGACGTCGCCGAGCGGGTGGCCGCGTTTTCCGGTCCGCTGGTGGGAATCCGGCATCAGGTGGAGAACGAGCCCGACCCCTCGTGGCTGACGCGGCCGGACGTCCTGCGCGGTCTCGCCGCGCTCGGCGAGGCCGGGCTGGCCTACGACCTGCTGGTGAAGCCGCCTCAGCTCCCCGCGGCCCTCACCGCCGCGAAAGCGTTGCCGGATCAGGTTTTCGTACTCGACCACGCCGCGAAGCCGCCCATCTCCTCGGGCCAGTGGCAGCCGTGGGCGGACGGTGTCGCGGCGTTGGGCGAGCTGGACAACGTGTACTGCAAGCTTTCAGGCTTGGTGACCGAAGCGGACTGGGCGCGGTGGAAGGTCGGGCAGTTGGCGCGCTGGGCGGAGCACGTGCTGGAGTCCTTCGGGGCTTCGAGGCTGATGTTCGGCTCCGACTGGCCGGTCTGCGAACTCGCGGCCGCGTACGAGGTCGTCGTGGACACGGCGTTCTCGCTGACGGGCTCGTTGAGCGACGCCGAGCGGCTGGAGTTCTTCGACGGCACCGCGCGGCGCGCCTACCGGCTTTCGTGAGTTCCGCCTTCAAACACGCGAGATCCGGCCTCGATCACGCGAGTTCCGCTTTCGATCACGCGAAGCCGGCATGCGGAAGTATGACAAAGAACCGGCCGGAAGCCGGTTCGAGGAAGAAAGTGGGCGGCGCGGGGTCCGGGCGCCTGAGAGCCGCCGATCAACGACCTGCGGCAGGGGGAGCAAAGATCAGAATTCGTCCTGCTTGACCATCGTCCGCAGACGGGCCAGTGCGCGGTGCTGCGTCACACGCACGTTGCCGGCGGAGATCCCGAGGGCCTCGGCGGTCTCGGCGGCCGAAAGGCCGACGGCGATGCGGAGGGCGAGGATCTCCTGCTGCACCCGCGGAAGGGTGGAGAGCAGGCGGTTGAGCCGGGCGCCGAGGTCCAGGTGCAGGGCGTGGGTTTCGGGTTCGTTGTCGCCGATGGGCCGTTCCGGCAGTTCCGGTACCGGTTCCGACCGGTCACGGGAGACCGCGCGGTAGGCGTCGGCGACCTTGTTGGCGGCGATGGCGTGCACGAGATAGAGGAACGAGCCGCCGCGATCCTGATAGCCGGGCAGTGCCTTCAGCACCGCCATGCACACCTCCTGCGCGACGTCGTCCGCCGACAGGTAGGACAGGTCGCGGCCACCCATTCTGGCGCGGCAGTACCGGACCACGACGGGGCCGATCATCCGCAGCAGGGACTGGATCGCGGCGGGATTCCCGTCGCCCGCGTCCTTGACGAGGGGGTCGAGATCCTCCTTGGTCAGCCGTCCGCCCGGTCGAGGCAGGTTCTCCGGAGTCGTGTATCCGGGGACCGCATCGGGGGTGACGGTTCTGGACGCGCTGGTGGTTGCTTGCATGGTCGTCCTCCCCGGCCGACCCTGCGACGTTCGTTGTCGAGGGGCCAACACTCCGTAACGATTGAAGGCGGCAGGTGCTCCAGAAGATCAGCTCTACCTGCCGCCGTTGCGACGCAGCGTAATCGTAGGCGTCGATCGGACGGCAGTAAAGATTTCAACTAGAGATAGCCCATTAGACGGAGTCGGCTTAACACAACCGAGACTCTGCGTCGCGAAAAAGGCCCTCGGGGTCGCAGCACGTGCGCGCCGCTTAGCGCACCGCGACCAAGGCCACCGCGGTCGCTACGACGAGTGCCGCCGTTGTGACAGCAAGGATCGGGTTAAGTGGTTTCGGGGTTTCGGCCCTGCGCAGTGCTCGTTCACGGATCGAGCCGATGGCGACGAAGGTGATCACCATGGCGCCCGCGAACACGACCGGGACGACCGTCGTCCCCCAGCCTCGCCGGGCGGCCGTGTGCAAGAGCAGGAGTGTGCAGGCAGTAGCCGCGAGCGCGGTGCGGCGCCAGGCCAGTCCGGTTCGTTCCGCTTGCGCTCCGTGATCACCCGAACTCACGAAAAGACCACCAGGGCGGCGGCCGTCAGGGTGATGGCGAGGATCCCGGCGGTCAGCAGGATCAGCATCCCGCTCTTCGGCAGCGGCCGTCCCGCGCGCATCGCCGTCTGCACCTGCCGCCAGCGCGGATACGCGCTCGCCGCGAGGACGGCGGCCAGCACGACGCACAGCCCGGCGAGGACGGTGCTCAGCGCGTTCGGGTCGGGCACCAGCTGATGGACGGCGACGCCGCCGGCGAGCAGGCCCAGTGCCGTCCGCAGCCAGGCGAGGAAGGTCCGTTCGTTGGCGAGCGTGAATCGGTAATCGGGTTCCGAACCGCCGTCGTGCGGTCCGTTGATCTCTGCCACGTCACGAACACTAAGCCTTGCGGCGCGCGAAGACCCACCAGCGAAGGACCGCGAAGCGCGCGATGCCGCCTACGACGCTCGCCGCGAGCAGGGCGCCGGTCTGCTCCAGCGCGGTCGGCTCGGTGATCACCGCGTCGAGTGACGCGAGCACGATCGACCCGTACGCGGCGTAGAAGGCGAAGGTGACCAGGTCCTGGAAGTGCCGCTTGCCCGCATGACTCTTCCGGGTGGCGAAGGTGACCCGGCGGTGGAACTCGGTGTTCCCGACGGTCGTGACCGCGAGCGCGACCAGATTGGCGGGCTGGGGGCCGAGGACCGGCTGAAGGACGAGGAACAGCACGGCTTGCAGGCCGGTGGCCGCGACACCGGCGACGATGTACCAAGCGGCATGGTGGCCGAGTTCGTGGTGCCGTTCCGGCGCGCGCCGGATGATCCGGTGCCCTGGCGCCCACCTGGTGGTGGTCATACCGACGACGCTACCCCGTTTCACAAACTTGTGAAGCTAATGAACTGGCTGAGAAAGTGTGATCCCGGCGACAGCGCCGCCGTTTGGCCTGCGAAGACGTCGGGTACGCCAGGGAGACCGGGTCGAGTACAGCACGACCCGGCCGGTGTCCGACGAGGAGGGAGCGGCCGATGAGCGACCGTGAAGCGGCTGAGCCGGAAACGTTGAATCCCAGCGAAGCGCTCGACGAGGACGAACTCCGCGTAGACCCGCTCGAAGAAGGCGTCGAGCCGCCCGAGCACTGGAGCGGGGCCGATCGGTTCGGGACCACACCTGCGGAGATCCGCGAGGGTGAGTCGCACGCGATGCGCCTGGCCGAAGAGGAGCCGGACGTCGGCGAGAAATGATCTTCACTCAGACGGCGGGCCATGCCGGGACCCCCTAGCGTGGTCGGTCAAGTGCAAGACCGCGACGAAGGAAGGGCAGAGATGCTTACAGTCACCGAAGCCGCCGCCGAGGCGATCACCGCACTGACCGGGCAGGAGAACGGGCAGGACGGAGGCGGGCTGCGGTTCGCGATGCATTCCCAGCAGGGGGACAGTCCTCAGCTCGCGGTTTCCGTCGCCCCTGAACCGGAAAGCGGCGACAAGGTACTCGGCGCCGACGGCGGCCCGAAGGTGTTCCTGGAGCCCGAAGCGGCCGCGTTGCTCGACGACAAGGTGCTCGACGTCCAGCAGGACGAGACCGGTGAAGTCGCCTTCGCCGTACTCCCGCAGGCTCAGCCCCAGCCTGGCAGCTGAGCCCGGCGGGTTCAGGCTTTAAGTCCGGGCCCAGGCACGGACCAGCTCGCCGGCCCGTTCGCGCAAGAGCTTCGCCGCGTGCGCACGCGCGTGGTCGAGCGAAGGCGCGTGGTCGATGAGGGCGGCGCTGCCCACGACCCCGAGGCCGGCGAGCTGGCTCTCGTCCAGCTGGATCCGTCCGGCCAGCACCATCAGTGGAACGGCGTGTTCCCGCGCACGGGCCGCGATGCCCGCCGGAGCCTTGCCGTCCAGGCTCTGCTCGTCCAGTGACCCCTCGCCGGTGATGACGAGGTCGGCGCGTTCGATCGCGCCCGCGACGCCGGTGAGCCCGGCGATGAGCTGGAAACCGGATTCGACCGTCGCGCCGAGCCCGGCGATCGCGCCTGCCGCGACCCCGCCGCCCGCCCCCGCTCCGGGAAGATCGGAGACGTCGGGGGTCCCGGCGTTGCGCAACGCCTGCGCCCAGCGGGACAGGGATTCGTCCAGCTGCTCGACCTCACGCGGGCCCGCCCCCTTCTGCGGGCCGAAGATCGCGGCCGCGCCGCGGGATCCGAGCAGCGGGTTCGTCACGTCGGTGGCGACGGCGACCTCGACGGAGCCGAGCCGTTCGCGTACCGGGCCGAGTTCGGCCGAAGCGACGCGGCCGAGGGTGCCGCCGCCGAGTCCGACGGGCGCGCCGAACGCGTCGAACACCCCGGCGCCCAGCGCCGCCAGCATCCCGGCGCCGCCGTCCGTGCTCGCGGTCCCGCCGACGGTCAGCACCAGCCGTCGCGCGCCGTTGTCGAGCGCGTGCGCGAGGAGTTCGCCGACGCCCCAGGTATGCGCGGCGAGCGCCACGTCCGGGCTCGGTTCGACGAACTCGATCCCGCACGCGCGGGCCGATTCGATGTAGGCCGTTCCGTCCAGCATCACGTAGCTCGCGTCGACGGAGTCGTCGAGCGGACCGCGGACGGGGAGTTCCACGAGTCGCCCGCCCGCGGCGACAAGGACGTCGAGGGTCCCTTCGCCGCCGTCGGCGACCGGGCAGGATGAGACCTCGGCCTGGGGAAGCGCGTCGCGGACGCCGTGGGCGATCGCCTCCGCGGCCTCGACCGCGGTCAAGCTTCCCTTGAACTTGTCGGGCGCGATGACCACACGAGTCATGGACGAACCTCCGTCAGCGGGTTTCCGCCGGTGAGCACCGACGCGACGTTCTCGGCCGCGAGCACGGCCATGGCAGTACGGGTTTCGGCCGTCGCCGATCCGAGATGCGGCGTCAAGACGACGTTTTCGCGATCCAGAAGGCGTGGCTCGACCTCGGGTTCGGCCTCGAAGACGTCGAGGGCGGCCCCGGCGATCTCCCCGGCTTCGAGTGCGTCCGCCAGCGCCGCCTCGTGGACGACGGGACCGCGGGTGGTGTTGATCAGGTACGCGCCCGGGTTCATCGACCTCAGCGCGTCCGCGTCGATGAGGTGCCTGGTCTCCGGGGTCAGCGGGCAGTGCAGGGAAACGACGTCGGAAACCGCCAGCAGTTCTTCGAAGGGCACGTACTTCGCGCCCAAGGCCTTCTCGACGTCTTCGGCGGCCCGCGATCGTCCCGAGTAGACGATCCGCATGCCGAAAGCGAGCGCCCGCCGCGCGACCGCCTGCCCGATCTTGCCGAGCCCGACGATCCCGAGTGTCTTGTCCCGCAGCGACGAGCCCAGCAGGAAACCCAGGTGGAACGACCACGGGGTGCGCGAGCGGATCAGCCGTTCGCCCTCGCCGAGCCGTCGCGTGACCGCGATGATCAGCCCGAACGTCAGATCCGCGGTGGCGTCGGTGAGCACACCCGGGGTGTTGGTGACGGTGATCCCGCGTCCGGCCAAGGCGGGGACGTCGACGTTGTCGTAGCCGACGGCCACGTTCGCGACGATCTTCAGGCCGGGGCCCGCCGCGTCGGCGACCGAACCGTCGATCCGGTCGTGCAGCATGCCGACGATCGCCGACGCGCCGCGGACGAACTCGCGCAGCTCGTCCGGTGTCAGCGGCCGGTCGGCGCGCGACAGTTTCACCTCCCCGGCTTCGGCGAGCACTTTCAGCGCTTCGTCGGGGATCCACCGGGTCACCGCGATCGTCGAGGTCACCATGTCAGCCTAGTGTGCGGCGATTGGTATCCCAAACGTGAGAATCCCCGTCATGAGGGAGGTGCTTCCCCTGCGCGGGGGAGTCGCTGCGGGGGCCTGGAACGCCCCCTGGGCGCGGAGGATTTCCACGAGCAGGGGATCCGAGGGGTGGAAATGAAGCGATCACGCGGGTTCGCGACCGTCGGCGCCGCCGTTGTCCTCGTCGTGACACTTGTCGCGACCGGTCCGGCGTCGGTGGGCGGAAGCCGATTGAGCCGAGCCTCGTCGGCAGCGCCGAGATGCCGCGCAAGGGCGTCCGGTTCGCCTTCAGCGCGCAAGGTCTCTTTCCGGAGAGCGGGGCACGTTCCAGGTGAACTGTGCGGGCGGAGGTTTCTCCGCTTACTTCCGGGGCGGGGTCGACTGCCTGGTCGTCGGCGGTCCGGTCGCCGTGGTCACCCGCATCGTCGAAGACGTGAACGTTCCGGTTGGCGAGGAGTGTCGGGCCGGAATGACGGTGTACGACAGGCTCGGCTACAGCCGGGGTCCGGATCCCGGGCACAAGCAGGGGCTTACCGCCGTGTCTGAGCGGGCGCTACGTCCGAGCGGGTCGAGAGCGGGACTTCAAGGCCGTCGAGTGGTTCCCGCTCGGCGGCGGGGTCGGTCGATCCCTTCGGTCCTTTCGGGGCGGGTCGCGTGTCATGAAAGGGGCTTTCAAGACGGTTTCCGTCCTGAAAGCCCCTTTCATGACATCCGGCTGCGATCACCGCTCCGAAGAGGAGTGCGCCGCCCGGTCGAACCGTGCTATGTTCATATGCAGAACATGTGTGCGCGATACGAACAAGCCGGGAGTGCGGATGGCGGAGCTGCTGTCGTTGAAGGAGGCCGTGGCGCGATTGGTGCGCGACGGGGACACCGTCGCGCTCGAGGGCTTCACGCATCTCATCCCGGTGGCGGCCGGCCACGAGATCATCCGCCAGCGCCGCACCGGTCTGACGCTGGTCCGTATGACCCCGGACATCGTCTACGACCAGCTCATCGGCGCCGGTTGCGCGAGCAAGCTGATCTTCTCCTGGGGCGGTAATCCCGGTGTCGGCTCGCTGCACCGTTTCCGGGACGCGGTCCAGCATTCGTGGCCGGTGCCCTTGGAAATAGAGGAACACAGTCACGCGGGCATGGCGAATCGGTACGTCGCCGGTGCTTCGGGGCTCCCGTTCGCCGTCCTGCGTGGCTACACCGGTACCGATCTTCCCGCGCACACGGACACGATCAAGCCCATCACCTGCCCGTTCACCGGCGAGCGGCTCGCCGCCGTCCCCGCCCTCAACCCGGACGTGACGATCGTGCACGCCCAGCGCGCCGACAGGTCCGGCAACGTCCAGATCCAGGGCATCACCGGAGTGCAGAAGGAGGCGGTGCTGGCGGCGAAACGGTCGCTGGTCACCGTCGAGGAGGTCGTGGACGAGCTGGAGCCCCGGCCGGGAGCGATCGTGCTGCCCACGTGGGCGGTCACCGCCGTCGCCGAGGTGCCCGGCGGCGCGCGGCCGTCGTACGCGGCGGGGTACTACGAACGGGACAACGACGCCTACCAGGCATGGGACGCGATCGGCCGGGACAGGGAGAGCTTCACCCGCTGGCTCGACGAGCTGACGGGAGTGAAGGCATGACCGAGTACACCTCCGACGAGATGATGAGCGTCGCCGCGGCCCGCGCGCTCGGCGACGGGATGTCCTGTTTCGTGGGCATCGGCCTGCCGAGCACGGCCGCAAACCTGGCCCGCCGCGGGCACGCGCCGAACCTCACGCTGATCTACGAATCCGGCTGCCTCGGCGCCAAACCGGCCAGGCTCCCGCTGTCCATCGGCGACGGCGAACTCGCCGACACCGCGGACGCCGTGGTCAGCGTCCCCGAGGTCTTCAACTACTGGCTCCAGCCGGGCCGGATCGACGTCGGCTTCCTCGGCGCCGCCCAGCTGGACAAGTTCGGCAACATCAACACCACCGTCATCGGCCCGGATTACGCCAGCCCGAAGGTGCGCCTGCCCGGGGCGGGCGGCGCGCCGGAGATCGCCGCGTCCTGCCGCGAGGTGTTCGTGGTGCTGCGGCAGAGCACCCGCACGTTCGTCGAGAAGGTCGACTTCGTGACATCGTTCGGGCACGGCACCGGCAAGGGCGACCGCGAGCGGCTCGGCCTGCCCGGCGCCGGGCCGACGCTGGTGGTCACCGACCTCGGCCTGATGCGGCCCGACCCCGAGACCGCCGAGCTCACGCTCACCGAAGTGCACCCCGGGGTCGACGTCGATCAGGTCGTCGAGGCGACCGGGTGGAAACTGAAGGTGGCAGGCGACCTGGGAACCACCCCGGCGCCGACCGAGGCAGAACTCCGCATCCTCCGAGACCTCAAAAGGGCGAGCGCATGACCGACGTTTTCCTGTTCGACGCCATCCGTACCCCGTTCGGCAAGTACGGCGGCGCGCTGTCCGGGGTCCGCCCCGACGACCTCGCCGCCACCGTGCTGCGGGCCCTGGCCGAGCGCAACGACCTCGACCCGGCCACCGTGGACGAGGTCGTGCTCGGCGACGCCAACGGCGCCGGCGAGGACAACCGCAACGTCGCGCGGATGGCGGCGCTGCTGGCGGGCTGGCCGACGACAGTGCCCGGTGCCACCGTCAACCGGCTCTGCGGCTCCGGCCTCGACGCCGTGATGCAGGCGAGCCGGTCGGTGCAGGTCGGTGACGCTTCGCTCGCCGTCGCGGGCGGGGTCGAGTCGATGAGCCGCTCGCCGCTGGTCATGCAGAAGCCGGAGAAGGCCTTCCCGGCGGGCAACCAGACCCTGCACTCCACCGCCCTGGGCTGGCGCATGGTCAACCCGAAGATGCCCGAGCAGTGGACGGTCTCCCTGGGTGAGTCCACCGAACTGCTCGCCGAACGCTACGGAATCGGCCGCGACGAGCAGGACGCGTTCGCCGTCCGCAGCCACGTCAATGCCGCCCGCGCCTGGGACGAAGGGTTCTACGACGACCACGTCGTCCCCGTCGAGGGCGTCGAGCTCACGCGTGACGAAGGCATCCGGCCGGACTCCAGCCCGGAAAAGCTCGCGAAGCTCAAGCCCGTCTTCCGTCCACAAGGGACGGTCACGGCCGCGAACGCGTCACCGCTGAACGACGGCGCGTCCGCGTTGCTGCTCGGCGACGAGGCGGCCGGGAAACGGCTCGGCAAGGCGCCGCTGGCCCGGATCGCCGGCCGGGGCGCGGCGGGTGTCGACCCGGACGTCTTCGGCATCGGCCCGGTCCGCGCGGCCGAGATCGCCCTGGAGCGGGCCGGGATCGGCTGGGAGGACCTGGCGGCGGTCGAGCTGAACGAGGCCTTCGCCGCGCAGTCGCTGGCCTGCCTGCGCGACTGGGCGAAACTCGACCCGGGGATCGTCAACGTGAACGGCGGCGCGATCGCGATCGGGCATCCACTGGGCGCTTCCGGCGGCCGGATCCTCGGCACGCTGGCCCACCACCTGCGCCGCACCGGCGGCCGATGGGGACTGGCGGCCATCTGCATCGGCGTCGGCCAGGGGCTGGCCGTCGTCATCGAAGCCCAGTGACCCACTGACCGCG
This sequence comes from Amycolatopsis thailandensis, assembly GCF_042723255.1. Taxonomy (NCBI): domain Bacteria; kingdom Bacillati; phylum Actinomycetota; class Actinomycetes; order Pseudonocardiales; family Pseudonocardiaceae; genus Amycolatopsis; species Amycolatopsis thailandensis. Next base: position 9,005 of record NZ_JBHXJK010000112.1, on the reverse strand, counting down.
CTGGAGGGAACACCATGTCCGCACCCGCAGAACTGAGGCTCCCGCGCTACCGGCGCGATCCGGAGGGCACGCATCCGCCGCTCGACTACGCCGGTTACCGGTCGACGGCGCTGCGGCACCCCAAGGAACCGCTGGTCGTGCTCCCTCATCTGCTGACCGAGGTCACCGGTCCGGCGCTGGGGCCGGGACGGATCGGCGAGTTCGACAACGACCTCACGAAGGGGCACGAGGGGGAGCCGCAGGGGCAGCGGATCATCGTCACCGGGCGGCTGCTCGACGGTGACGGGCGGCCGATCCGGGATTCACTCGTGGAGGTCTGGCAGGCGAACGCGGGCGGCCGCTACCGGCACACCGGGGACCGCTGGCCGTCGCCGATCGATCCCAACTTCGACGGGGCCGGCCGGACGCTGACCGACGGCGAAGGGCGCTACACCTTCACCACCATCAAGCCGGGCGCGTACCCGTGGAAGAACCACGACAACGCCTGGCGGCCGGCGCACATCCACTTCTCCGTCTTCGGCAGCGCGTTCACGCAGCGGCTGGTCACCCAAATGTACTTCCCGGAAGACCCGCTGTTCTCGCAGGACCCGATCTTCAACTCCATCCCGGACGAGAAGGCGCGGCAGCGGATGATCGCGCGGTTCGACCTGGACCGCACCGAAGCCGAGTGGGCGCTGGCCTTCCAGTTCGACATCGTCGTGCGCGGCCGCGAGGCTTCGGTCTTCGAAGACGAGGAGGACGAGCACTGATGCCGGAGACGACGCCTTCCCAGACCGTCGGCCCGTACCTGTCCATCGGCCTGCCCTGGCCGGACGGGCCGGACGTCGTCCCCGCGGACGAACCGGCCGCGATCCGGATCCACGGCCGGGTCTTCGACGGCGCCGGCGACCCGGTCCCGGACGCGATGATCGAGACCTGGCAGGCCGACGCCGAAGGCCGGTTCGACCACCCCGACGACCCCCGCGGAGCGGTCGCGAGCGGGTTCCGGGGCTTCGGCCGCTGCCCGACAGACCCCGGCGGCAACTACGAGATCCGGACGATCATGCCCGGCCCGCTGCCCGGTCCGGCCGGCAGCACGCAGGCGCCGCACATCGACGTCTCGGTGCTCGCCCGCGGCCTGCTGCATCGCGTCGTCACCCGGATCTACTTCGAGGACAACGACAACTCGCGGGATCCGGTGCTGGCCGCGGTTCCGGAGGGCCGCCGGGACACGTTGATCGCCACCAAGACCGGCGAGGGCTATCGGTTCGACGTCCGGTTGCAGGGCGAGGGGGAGACGGTGTTCTTCGATGTCTGAGCAGGTAAAGGTGCACAGTGCTGTAAAAGTGCACAGCGTCGCGGAAGGGCCCGCGGACGGCCCTGTCGTGGTGTTCAGCGGATCGCTCGGCAGCGATCACCGCATGTGGGATCCGCAGGTGAAACCCTTGGTGGAGAAGGGTTTCCGGGTGATCCGCTACGACATCCGCGGGCACGGCGCGTCCCCGGTGCCGCCCGGGCCGTACACGCTCGCGGATCTCGGCGGGGATCTGCTCGCTTTGCTCGACGAGCACGGCGTCGAACGAGCCCACGTCGTCGGGCTCTCGCTCGGCGGCATGACCGCGATGTGGCTCGGCGTGAACGCGCCGGACCGGATCGAGAGCCTCGTGCTGTGCTGCACGTCCGCGAAACTCGGGCCGCCCAGCATGTGGGCGGACAGGGCGAAGACGGTGCGCGAGAACGGCACCGGATCGGTGGCCGAGGCCGGGGTCGGCCGCTGGGTGACTGCCGGGTACGCCACCGCCTACCCCGAGCGGACCGGCTACCTGCGCGAGATGATCGCGAACGTCCCCGCCGAGGGGTACGCGGCGTCCTGCCAGGCCATCGAGCAGATGGACCTCGTCGGCGACCTGCCCAAGATCGCGGCGCGGACCCTGGTCATCGCCGGAGCCGAGGATCCGGCCACCCCGGTCGAGCACGCCGAGGTGATCGCGGGCGGCGTCCCGGACGCGCGGCTCGAGGTCGTCGAAGGTGCCGCGCACCTCGGGAGTTTCGAACAGCCGGAGCGGTTCACCGCGCTGATCCTCGACCATCTGGAGGCGGCTCGATGAGCGACGACCTTTACGAGACCGGCATGCGGGTGCGCCGGGAAGTCCTCGGCGACGCGCACGTCGACCGGGCGGTGGCCCGTACCACCGAGTTCAGCCGCCCGTTCCAGGACTACATCACTCGGGGCGCCTGGGGTTCGGTCTGGTCGCGCGACGGTCTCGACCGCAAGACCCGCAGCTGCGTCACGCTGGCCACGCTCACCGCCCTGCACGCCCACGACGAGCTCGCGATGCACGTCCGCGCGGCGGTCCACAATGGACTCACGGCGGAGGAGATCTCCGAGGTCCTGCTGCACACCGCCGTCTATACGGGCGCGCCCGCCGCCAACGCGGCGTTCGCCGTCGCCCAGCGGGTACTGGCCGAACTCGGTGAGCCCGCGGCTCAGGAAAAGGAGGGCGGTTAGGGTTCTCCTATGGACGAAGGCGAGGTGACCGAGCGCGGAGCGCACCATGTCCAGTCGCTGGAGCGCGGATTGGCCGTGATCAAGGCGTTCAACGCGGACGCGTCGGAACTCACGCTGAGCGACGTCGCCCGCTCCACCGGGCTGACCAGGGCAGCCGCCCGCCGGTTCCTGCTCACCCTCGTCGACCTGGGATACGTGCGCACGGACGGCAAGTACTTCTCGCTCACCGCCCGGGTCCTCGAACTCGGCTACTCGTACCTGTCGAGCCTGTCGCTGCCGGAGGTCGCCCAGCCGCACCTCGAACGGCTGTCCGCCGAGGTGCACGAGTCCAGCTCCGTCTCCGTGCTCGAAGGCCTGGACATCGTCTACGTCGCGCGCGTGGCCGTCTCGCGGATCATGACCGTCAGCATCAACGTCGGCACCCGCTTCCCGGCCCACGCGACGTCGATGGGTCACGTGCTGCTGGCCGACCTCGAGGGCGAAGACCTGCACGGCTACTTCGACGCGGCCAAGCTCGAAAAGCTGACAGCGCGCACGCTGACCAGGCAAAAGGACCTGATTGCCGAGCTGGAAAAGGTCTATCGGCAGGGTTACGCGATGGTCGACCAGGAACTCGAAGAGGGACTCCGCTCGATCGCCGCGCCGATCCGGGACCGGCGGGGCAAGGTCGTGGCCGCGGTCAACCTCTCCACCCACGCCAGCCGGACGACGCCCGAGTCGGTCGAGCACGAACTGCTGCCGTCACTGCTCGCGGCGGCGCGCGCCATCGAGGCCGACCTGGCTTCGGCGCCGCCTACCAAGGCAGGACACCCGAAAGCAGGACATGGCTGAGGTCGCCGGGCTGCTGCTCGCGGCCGGGGCCGGGCGCCGGTTCGGCGGGCCGAAGGCGCTGGCCGTCCTCGACGGTGAGCCGTTCGCCATCCGCGCGCTGCGAGTACTCGCCGACGCCGGCTGCGCGCCGGTCCGGGTGGTGCTCGGCGCCGCGGCCGAAGAAGTCCGCGCGCTCCTGCCCGAACCCGGGATCGCTGTCGTGGCCGAAGGCTGGGAGTCCGGCATGGGCGCGTCACTTCGCGCGGGACTGAGGGCCTTGGAGGCGACCGACGCGGAAGCCGCCGTCGTGCATCTCGTGGACTTGCCCGGGGTCGGCGCCGAAGTGGTGCGCCGGGTCGCGGCCGGAGCCGACGAGAACACCGTCGCGCGTGCCGCCTACGACGGAGTCCCCGGTCATCCGGTCGTACTCGGCCGTCGCTGGTGGCCGGAGATCGTGGCGGGCGCGTCCGGTGACAAGGGCGCGCGGGACTGGCTCAAGGGACGCCCGGATCTGCGGCTCGTCGCCTGCGGCGACCTCGGCACCGGACGAGACGTGGACCGCCCCGAGGATCTTCCAGGCTGATCTCCTGCACCTTTCCCGCGTGATCAGGCACGGAACGCGAGTCCCGTCTCCGAACACGCGAGTTCCGTCTTCAATCACGCGAGTTCCGGCTCTGATCACGTGAGTGCGGTGCCTGATCACGCGAGCCACGCCTTCGGCCCGGTATCTTCCAGGCTGATCTCCGGCCTGCCGGGGCTTACGATCGGGAAGTGACCGTCGAATCGCCGGAGAAACTGGCCGAAGCCCTCGAATCGGTCGGCTACCTCGCCGACGACGGCATCGCCACGGCGGGATTCCTCGCGCTGCGGCTCGGCCGCCCGCTGTTCTGCGAAGGCGAACCGGGCACCGGCAAGACCTCGCTCGCCTTGGGACTGGCCGAAGCGCTCGGCATGCCGCTCATCCGGCTCCAGTGTCACGAAGGGATCGACGCGGCGCAGGCACTGTACGAATGGGACTTCCCCCGCCAGTTGCTGCATCTGCGGACACTCGAAGCGGCCGGTGGCGGCCTCGACGTCGAGGCCGCCGAACAGTCCCTCTACACCGAACGGTTCCTGCTTTCCCGGCCGCTGCTGAAGGCATTGCAGACCGCGCCGTGCGTGCTGCTGGTCGACGAGATCGACCGTGCCGACGACGAGTTCGAAGCCTTCCTGCTGCAACTCCTAGACGAGAACGCGGTGACCATCCCCGAGTTCGGCGAGGTGCGCGCCGAACATCCGCCGCTCGTGGTGCTCACCTCCAACCGGACGCGGGAAGTGCACGACGCGCTGAAACGCCGCTGCCTCTATCACTGGCTCGAACACCCGGACCTCGGCCGCGAGATCGAGATCCTGCGCCGCAAGATCCCGGAGCTGGGTGAAAGACTCGCGGAGCAGGTCGCGAAGGCGGTGCACCGCCTTCGCGAGATGGAGTTGCTGAAGCCGCCCGGGGTGGCGGAATCCCTCGACTGGGCTCAGGCGCTCCTCGCGCTGGGAATGTCCGAATTGGACGCCGCGGCCGGTGCGCGAACCCTTGGCTCGGTGCTCAAGTACAGCGAGGACCTCGACAGGGTCCGCGCCAAATTGGACAAACTGCTCGCCTGAGTCTCAGCGGCGCCGCAGCGAAGGGTCGAGCAGTGCGGGTGGGGTGTCGTGCTTCTCCTCCGGGGCGAGGTCGGTCCCCGGCGCGACGATCTCGTCGATCGCGTCCAGGACGTCCGGCGGGAGCACCGTGTCCGCGGCGGCGAGCTGCGACTCCAGGTGCTCCGGCGTGCGCGGGCCGACGATCGCGCTCGTCACGCCCGGATGCGCGACGACGAAGCCCAGCGCGAGCTGGATCAGGCTCAGCCCCGCCTGGTCGGCGACCTTGGCCAGCCGCTCGACGGCTTCGAGCCGGGCCCGGTTGACGGGCCGGGTCAGGTCGAAACGCTGTGGCAGGGTGGCGGAACGATTCGTGCTGATCTCCCGGCCTTCCCGGACAGCGCCGGACAGCCAGCCGGAGGCCAGCGGGCTCCACACCAGCACACCCATCCCGTACTCCTCGGTCACGGGCAGCACATGCGTTTCGATACCGCGTTGCAGGATCGAGTAGCCGGGCTGCTCGGTGACGTAGCGGCTCAGGTGGTGTTCGCGGGCGGCCCACTGGGCCTGCACGATCCGATAGGCGGGGAAGGTCGACGAACCGAAGTAGCGGATCTTTCCCGCGCGCTGGAGATCGGTCAGCGCCGAGAGGGTTTCCTCGTCGCTCGTCTTCGGGTCCCAGCGGTGAACCTGGTAGAGGTCGACGTGGTCGACGCCGAGACGGCGCAGGCTGTTGTCCAGTTCGGTCACCAGCCACCGGCGCGACGCGCCTTGATGGTTGCGCTCGTCGCCCATCGGCAGGACGGCCTTCGTGGCCAGCACGATGTCCTCGCGGCGGCCCGCGATGGCCTTGCCGACCATCTTCTCCGACTCTCCGGCGCTGTACATGTCGGCGGTGTCGATGACGTTGATCCCGCCGGCCAGCGCGGCGTCGACGATGGCGGTGGCTTCGTCCTGGGTGGTGCGCCCGATCGCGCCGAAGTTCATCGCGCCGAGCGCGAGGGTGCTGACCTGCACACCGGTCCTGCCCAAGGTGCGGTACTGCATGACGGTGTCCTCCATGGCAAGATGAGCAAGCGGAACGTTGCTCCGCTAACAATACGGAGCACTGTTCCGTTTGGCAACCTCGCCGATGGAGGAGTGGTGTGATGAGTGAAGAGGGCGCCAAGGGCAAGCGCGCGGACGCCCGGCGCAACGAGAAGACCCTGCTCGACGCGGCCGCCGCCGTCTTCGTCACCTCGGGCGTCGAGGCGCCTGTCCGGGCCATCGCGGCCGAGGCGGGTGTCGGGATGGGCACGATCTACCGGCACTTCCCGACCAGGGCCGACCTCGTCATCGCCGTTTACCGGCACCAGGTCGACGCCTGCGCCGGAGCCGGGCCGGAACTGCTCGAGTCGGCTGATTCCCCGTACGAGGCGTTACGGCGCTGGATCGACCTCTTCGTCGACTTCCTGGTCACCAAACACGGCCTGGCCGCGGTCCTGCAATCGGACAACGCCGGGTTCGAGGCGCTGCACACCTACTTCCTCGACACGCTCCTGCCGGTGTGCGCCCAGTTGCTCGGCGCGGCGGCGAAGGCCGGCGAGATCCGCTCCGACCTGGAGGCGATCGAAGTCATGCGCGGCGTCGGGAACCTCTGCATCGGCGCCGACAGCGATCCCCGCTACAACGCGCGCAAGATGGTCGGTGTCCTCATCGCGGGCCTGAAACCCTAGCCGTTCAGCATCTTCAGGAACCCGTTCTCCCACGCGACAGGGTCCGCGTCGTAGCCGACGTACTGCGAAGTTCCCTTCGGTGTCACATAAGTACGGCCCGCCGCGGCACCGTCCTGGCGCACGTCGATCTTCGCCCGCCGCAGCTTCACCGGGCTCACGGCGTCGAGCACTTCGGACGACGCGAGCGTGTCCCACCAGAACGCCGACCCGTCCTGGACGTACGGCGCGAGATCGGGCTGCGTCACGATCGCGTGCACCAGTTTCGCTTCCGCAGTCCGGCCTTCCCGGCCAAGACGCTCCACGTAGGACGGTGTGATGGGGACGTCGTTCGTGGCGTCCAGCGGGACGATGTCGACGCGGCGGAGCCCGGCGAAGACCTTGTCCGCCGAAGCGGGGTCGAGCCACATGTTGACCTCTTGGGTGCCGTCGAACTTCGACGCGCCGGGCCCGAACACGTTGCCAGGGACGTCGAACGCGCCGCCCATCACCGCGAGCCGCGAGATCCGTCGCGCCACACCGGGAACCTCCATCGCCTTGGCGACGTTCGTGAGCGGCCCGGTCGCGATCACGACGACCGGCCGGGCGGACTCGAGTACCGTCGCCGCGAGCAGCGCCGAGGCCCGGACCGGTGACGGGCGATCCGGTACGCCCGCGTCGCCGAGCGCGCCGTTGAGGATGCTTTCGGTCCAGGCGCGGCCATCGGCGGGCATCGGGTTCACGCCGGTGTCGGAACCGTCGGCGACCGGAATGCCGGAGAGCCCGCATTTCCCGAGCGCTGTCCGCACATGGGTCAGCGCGCGCCCCGGGGTTCCGGCGCCGTTGTTGGTGACGGTGACCGCGCGCAGGTCGACGCGGTGCTGTTTGTGCGCCTGGCAGAGATACGCGAGCGTCGCGATGTCGGCGAAATCGGAGTCGCCGTCGTACACGACCGGAATCGGCGAAGAGGCGGGCGACGCCGAGGCGGCGGGAGCGGCCGAGGCACCGACGACACAGGCGAGCAGGACGGCCAGCGCGGCACGGGACGAGAACATGGCGTCACCGTAGCGAGAATTCACGACAGGACCTAGGTCCTCTTCCCCGCCGAATCGATGGCGCGGGTCCATCGGGCGCGCTACAACTCGAATATGGAACGTACACAGTGTTGTGTGGTGGGGGGCGGTCCGGCGGGGATGGTGCTCGGACTCCTGTTGGCGCGGGCGGGGGTCGAGGTCACCGTTCTCGAAAAACACAAGGACTTCTTCCGCGATTTCCGCGGCGACACGGTGCATCCGCCGACGCTGATGCTGCTCGACGACCTCGGGCTCGGCGACCGGTTCGCGGAACTGCCGTCGAAACGGCTGGAGAAGATGCGGATGGTGTTCGGCGGCAAGGCGATCGTCGCCGCCGATTTCAGCCGGGTCCCCGGACCGCACAAGTGCATCGAGATGGTCCCGCAGTGGGACTTCCTGAACCTGCTCGCCGAAGCCGCGGCCGTTGAACCGACGTTCACCCTGAAGATGGGGGCGGAGGTGACCGGCCTGCGCGACGGCGGTGGGGTGCGTTACCGCGATTCCGATGGCGTGGAACGGGAATTGGCCGCGACGCTCGTGGTCGGCTGCGACGGCCGGGATTCCCTGGTGCGCGCGGAAGCGGGGCTGGTGCCGCGCGAATACGACGTGCCGATGGACGTGTGGTGGGTCCGCGTGCCCAAACTCGAAGAGACGGGCGAGGCGGCCGAGGTGTTCGGCTGTTTCGCGAACGGCCTCGCCGGCATGACGATGGACCGCGGCGACTACTACCAGACGTCGTACCTGATCAGGAAGGGGCAGGACGAGGCGCTGCGTGCCGAGGGCATCGAGAAGTTCCGCGAACGGATCGGCGGGTTGTTCGGCTGGGGAGAGGACGAACTCGCCGCGATCCGCGGGTGGGACGACGTCAAACTGCTGAAGGTCCGGATGTCCAAGCTGCCGCACTGGTACTCCGAGCGGGTGCTCTGCATCGGCGACGCCGCGCACGCGATGTCGCCCGCCGGCGGGATGGGCGTCAACGTCGCGATCCAGGACGCCGTGGCGGCCGCGCGCTTCCTCGCCGCCCCGCTGCTGCGCGGCACGCTGACCGCGCGGGACCTAGCCCGTGTGCAGCGAAAGAGGAATTTCGCCGTCACTCTGATCCAGCTGCAGCAGCTGGGAGAGCACAAGATGCTCATCGAGCCCGCGCTGAACGGCACGCTGAACGAGCGGACCATCCCACTGCCTCTCCGGCTCTCCGACCGCTTTCCGCAGCTCACCACCGTCGCGGCCTTCCTGGGCGGCATCGGCCCCCTGCGCGAGAAGACCCCGGCCTTCGCCCGCCGCTGACCTCGCGTTTCGTCCTCTGGATGCGGTACTTGCATACGC
>NZ_JBHXJK010000111.1:0-28851 GCF_042723255.1 Amycolatopsis thailandensis | reverse complement strand
CTCCTGACCGAAACCAGCTAACCACCCGTGTTGCAACCACCCCCGGAATCCGCCCCTTGCGATAGGCGCAAGGAAGGGGGCCTTCATGTACTTCAAGGGAGTGAGAGCGGCGGGACCGAGTCGGCCGGGTGGGTCGTGAGCGGTAAGTGTCGTTAGAGCGGACCGGTATTTACCTACCTACGCCTGACCTGCGCGAGGGTGGCGGTTCCGCAACTGCCCTGGCTCGACGATGTAGGAATCGGGACATTCAACGTCCCGATTCCTACATCGTCGCGCGGGGTCACCCGGTCTCGGATCTTGATCAACGGAGGATCCGGGACACTGAACGTCCCCGATCTTCCGTTGATCAAGGTTCGTGCCGGTCAAGTCCGGTGGCAGGCGGGGTGACGGGGGAAGATTCCGGACGTTCAGCGGCCGGAATCTTCCCCCGTCGATCAAGGGCTTAGGCCCGTTCAACGTCCCAGATCCTCCACACTCGCCAGCCACCAGTGGGTGGGTAATACGAGTCCGTCAGAACGTCACTTACCACTCACGACCGCCCTGAACGACTCGGCAGGCGCGTTTGCCTCGCCCGCTGTCAGAACCGGCCTCACCACGCATCCACAGTGTCCTGACCAGCACTGATACGACCGATCAGGAATCAAGAAGCACCAGGCGCCCGCTGAGAAATAGCGTTACCGGCATGAACTTCATCGACGCCATCACCCTCGAAGTGGCCGACACCGAGGCCGCCGGACGCTTCTACTCCACCGCCTTCGGGCTCGACTCCCAGCTGCGCCTGCGCGCCTCGCAGGAGCCTTCGACAGGCTTCCGCGGCTACACCCTCTCGCTCACGGTTTCCCAGCCCGCCAACGTCGACGCGCTCGTCGACGCCGCCATCGCCGCCGGCGCGACCGTGATCAAGCCCGCCACGAAGTCGATGTGGGGTTACGGCGGCACCGTCCAGGCCCCGGACGGCGCGATCTGGAAGATCGCCACCTCGGCGAAGAAGAACACCGGCCCGGCCACCCGCGAAATCGACGACATCGTCCTGCTGCTGGGGGTCGCCGACGTGGCCGCGAGCAAGAAGTTCTACACCGAGCACGGCCTGACCGTCGAGAAGAGCTTCGGCCGTATGTACGTCGAGTTCGAGTCCGGTTCGGACCCGGTCAAGCTGGCGCTGTACCGGCGCAAGGCCCTGGCCAAGGACGCCGGCGTCGCCCCGGAGGGCACCGGCTCGCACCGTATCGCCATCTGCGGCCCCGCCCCGTTCACCGACCCGGACGGATTCGCCTGGGAGACCTCCACTCTCGCCGCCCAGTCCTGATGTGCCACTTCCGGATGCCCCCGCTCGCCGCTTATCAAGGAGAAAACACCATGAGCACCACCTACGAAGGATTCTCGGCCGAAGAGAAGGCCGCGATGAAGGAACACGCCCAGGACATGAAGAAGGCCGCGCGCCGTAGTTCGGCCGCCGACAAAGCGGTGGCGGCGGAGCAGGACGTGGTCGCGAAGATCGCCGAGATGGCCGACGAGGACCGGGTGCTGGCCGAGATGGTCCACGCCGTCGTGAAGGCGAACGCTCCGATGCTCGCGCCGAAGCTCTGGTACGGACAGCCCGCGTACGCACTGGACGGCAAGATCGTCTGCTTCTTCCAGGCGGCGGCCAAATTCAAGACTCGCTACGCGACCCTCGGTTTCAACGAAGAGGCCCGGTTGGACGACGGCGCGATGTGGGCGACGGCCTTCGCGTTGACCGCGGCCACTCCCGCGGTGAAGAAGCGCGTCGCCGCCCTGGTGAAGCAGGCCGTCAGCTGAGAGTGGCAATGCGCTTTACCGCGTGAGTGGCCACACGCGGGACGGCAGAGGAACCTTAGGCTCGGGTGATCACTGGGAGGACCACATGATCACCATCGAGCCGCTGAAGTCCGAAGACCGCGAAGCCTGGGAAAAGCTGTTCCGCGCGTACATCGCCTTCTACGAACGTGTCGCGCCCCAGGAGGTCTACGACCGCGCCTGGCGCGAATTCCGCACAGGGGAACGGATGCACGCGCTCGGTGCCCATGTGGACGGCGAGTTCGTCGGGATCGTGCACTTCCTGGTGCATCCCAGCACTTCCGCGCTCACCGACGTCTGTTACCTGCAGGACCTGTTCACCGCGCCGGAAGCCCGCGGCAAGGGGGTCGCGCGGGCGCTGATCGAGGCGGTCGCCGACTGGGCGCGTGGCCGTGGCTACGAGCGCGTTTACTGGCACACCAAGGAATCCAACGCCACCGCGCGCCGCCTGTACGACCGGGTCGCGGTCAACCGGGGGTTCATCCAGTACCAGCTCCCGCTCTGAAACCTGTGAAGGCCACCTCCACGAAGGTGGCCTTCACAAAGGATCAGAGTTTCGACGCCTCCGCAGCGAAGGCCTCGATCTTCCCGAAGTCCTTGGCCGCCAACGCGTCCTTCGGCGTCAGCCACGAACCACCGATGCAGCCCACATTGGACAGTGCGAGGTAGTCCGGCGCGGTCTTCACGGTGATCCCGCCGGTCGGGCAGAACCGCAGCCCGGGCAGCGGCCCGCCGATCGACTTCAGGTACGCCACGCCGCCGCTGGCTTCGGCGGGGAAGAACTTCAGGGCGGTCAGGCCGCGTTCGGCCAGCCGCATCGCCTCGGACACCGTGCTCGCGCCCGGCAGGAACGGCAGGCCGGTGTCGAACGCGGCGTCCAGCACCGAGTCGGTGCAGCCTGGCGTGACCAGGAACTTCGCGCCGGCGTCGGCGGCCTGCTTGGCGTGTTCGGGGGCGGTGACGGTCCCGGCGCCGATCACGATCTCCGGGACCTCCGCGGCGATCCGCTCGATGGAGGCGAGTGCCGCCGGGGTGCGCAGGGTCAGCTCGATCACGCCGATCCCGCCCGCGAGCAGTGCCCGTGCGGTGGGCACCGCGTCGGCGGCGTCGTCGAGCACGACGACGGGCATCACGGGGGACAGGCCGAGCAGGTCGGCGCCGGTGGTCACTGGGTTACCTCCACAGGGTTCAACGTGTGCGCCGGAGCGCCGAAGTGTTCCGGCGTGAGCGGTCCGAACACGCTCGCGCCCTGATCGGCGGGACCGACCGCGCGGCGCAGCGCCGCGAACAGCTCCCGGCCGGTGCCGGTCCAGGATGCCTCCGAAGGAGGGGAGTCCACCAGTTCACGGCGGGCGAGTTCTTCGTCACCCACGAGGACGTCCAGCGTCCCGGCTTTGGCGTCGAGACGGATGACGTCGCCGTCGGCGATCCGCGCGATCGGGCCGCCCGCCGCGGCTTCCGGGGTCACCTGGATCGCCGCGGGGATCTTGCCGGACGCGCCGGACATGCGGCCGTCGGTGAGCAACGCCACCTGGTGCCCGCGGTCCATCAGCACGCCGAGCGCCGGGGTGAGCCCGTGCAGTTCCGGCATCCCGTTCGCCTGCGGGCCCTGCTGCCGGATGACCACGACGACGTCGCGGTCGAGTTCGCCGGCTTCGAAAGCGTCCTTGAAGGACTTCTGGTCGATGAACACCCGCGCCGGGGCCTGGACGATCCGGTGCTCCGGGGCCACCGCCGACACCTTGATCACCGCGCGGCCGAGGTTGCCCGCGACCATCCGCAGCCCGCCGTCGGAAGCGAACGGACGCCACACGGGACGCAGAACGTCCTCGTCGAGGCTGTGCGTCGGGACGTCACGCCAGACCAGTTCGCCCTCGGAGAGGATCGGCTCCTGCCGGTAGCGGTGCAGCCCCGGCCCGGCGACGGTCTGGACGTCTTCGTGCAGCAGGCCCGCGTCGAGCAGCGTGCCGACCAGGAACTGGATGCCCCCGGCGGCGTGGAAGTGGTTGATGTCCGCGCTGCCGTTCGGGTACACGCGGGCCAGCAGCGGGATCACCGACGACAGATCGGAGAAGTCGTCCCAGGTCAGCTGGATGCCCGCGGCCGCGGCGATCGCGACGAGGTGCATCGTGTGGTTGGTCGAGCCGCCCGTGGCGAGCAGCGCGATGACGCCGTTGACGACGGCCTTCTCGTCGATCACCCGCGAGATCGGCGTGTACTCCTCGCCTCGCGAGAGCTTCACGACGCGGCGCCCGGCCTCCTCCGTGAGCACGCGCCGCAGCGGCGAGTTCGGCTGCACGAAGCTGGCGCCCGGCAGGTGCAGGCCCATCACCTCGACGACCATCTGGTTCGAGTTGGCCGTGCCGTAGAACGTGCACGTTCCCGCCGAGTGGTACGAAGCCGCTTCGGCGTCCAGCAGGTCTTCGCGGGTCGCCTTGCCCTCGGCGTAGAGCTGGCGCACGCGCGCCTTCTCCTTGTTCGGCAGGCCCGAGTTCATCGGCCCGGCGGGCACCAGGATCGCCGGGAGATGCCCGAACGACAGCGCCCCGATCAGCAGGCCGGGGACGATCTTGTCGCAGACGCCGAGCAGCAGCGCCGCGTCGAACATGTCGTGGGAGAGCGCGATCGCGGTCGACATCGCGATCACCTCACGGCTGAACAGCGACAGTTCCATCCCCGGACGGCCCTGCGTGACGCCGTCGCACATCGCGGGCACACCGCCGGCGAACTGGGCCACGCCGCCCGCCTGGCGGACCGATCCCTTCAGCATCGCGGGGTACTCCTGCATCGGCTGATGCGCCGAAAGCATGTCGTTGTAGGACGAGACGATCGCGACGCCCGGCGCCCGCGCGGCGCGCAGTGCCGCTTTGTCGACACCTTCCATGGCGGCGAAGCCGTGGGCGAGGTTGCTGCAATCGAGTCCGCGCCGGACCGGCCCTTCCTCGTGGGCGGCGGCGACGCGCTCGAGGTACGCGGCGCGGGTCTCGGCGCTGCGGGCGGCGACGCGCTCGGTGACTTCGGCGATGATGGGGTGGACGTTCGGGGCGGTGCTCATTGTCCGGCTCCGGATCACTGGTCGTGGTGGTCCGCGGGACGGCAACGCTGACGTCGCTGGGTCGTGACAGTGGCCACAGTAACCCAGGGGAAAGCCCGAATCAAAATCGATACAGAAGATCGACTCGCGTGACCTCCGTCACGCCCTTAGGTTCTACTGTGCTACTTGTCACATTGCACAACGCGCGGCAGAGTCGAGACGGCGAGGAATCGCTTGCCTTCGAAGGCTCAAGCGGCCAACCGAACCGACCATCGGGAGGTACCGATGTCCACCACAGAGATCGCCGAGCTTCGGCGAGCCATCGGTCAGCTGAGGCAGTGCGTCGGCGCGCTGCGATCCCGATACGGCGACGCGTCGGCGGTACGGCGCCTGGCGAACGACGTGGAGCGGCTCGACATCGACGCGACGGATCTGGACACGACCCCGCACGCGGTCCCCGCGCAGGCGAAGTCCACCGAACGCGTCCCCGTGCCCGACACGCCATACGACCCGGCGCTCTGGCACGGCGCCGATGACGAAGGCGTCGGCGGCTACAAGCGCGACCAGCGGTGAGCGCCCCCGCCGGCCAGGAAGCCGGACGGGGTACGGGGGTCCGCGCACCGTCGCGGGCCCGGATCGCCGAGAAAACGCTGCGCACCGACCGGTGGTGGCTGTCCCCGCTGCTGACCGTCCTCGGCCTCTCCGCCTTCATCGTCTACGCGACCATCAGGGCCTTCGTGCGCACCGCGTACTGGGTGCCCGAGTACCACTATCTGACGCCGTTCTATTCGCCCTGCGTCTCGGAATCCTGCGTCGAGGGCTCCCGGCATTTCGGGGCCTGGTTCGGCGAACTGCCGGGCTTCATCCCGCTCGGCTTCCTCGTCCTGCCGTTCCTGCTGGGCTTCCGGCTGACCTGCTACTACTACCGCAAGGCCTACTACCGGGCCGTCTGGTTCTCGCCGCCCGCGTGCGCGGTCGCGGAACCACACGCGAAGTACACCGGGGAGACCCGGCTGCCGCTGATCATCCAGAACGTCCACCGCTACTTCTTCTACGTGGCCGTGGTCGTCTCGCTGATCAACACCTACGACGCGATCACCGCGTTCCACGGCAGCGACGGCGGGTTCGGGTTCGGGCTCGGCAACATCGTGCTGACCGGCAACGTGATCCTGCTGTGGGCGTACACGTTGTCGTGCCATTCGTGCCGGCACGTGACCGGCGGCAGGCTCAAGCACTTCTCCAAACATCCGGTCCGCTACTGGATCTGGACCCAGATCACGAAACTCAACACCCGCCACATGGCGCTGGCGTGGACGACGCTCGGCACGCTCGTGCTGACCGACCTCTACGTGATGCTCGTGGCCAGTGGCGCGATTTCGGATCTGCGGTTCATCAACTAGCGGCGCGGGATTCTCCCGTCCCCCCGGCGACGAAGCTTTGAGGTGGCTCTTTTCATGACCGAGGTCGAACGGCTCAACTACGACGTGGTGGTGATCGGTGCCGGCGGTGCCGGCCTCCGCGCGGTCATCGAAGCCCGTGAACGCGGTTTCAGCGTCGCGGTGGTGTGCAAATCCCTGTTCGGCAAGGCGCATACGGTGATGGCCGAAGGCGGCTGCGCGGCGTCGATGGGCAACGCGAACTCGAACGACAACTGGCAGGTGCATTTCCGCGACACCATGCGTGGCGGGAAGTTCCTCAACAACTGGCGGATGGCCGAACTCCACGCCAGGGAGGCGCCGGACCGGGTCTGGGAACTGGAGACCTACGGCGCGCTGTTCGACCGCACCGCCGACGGCCGGATCAGCCAGCGCAACTTCGGCGGGCACACATACCCGCGGCTGGCGCACGTCGGCGACCGCACCGGGCTCGAACTGATCCGCACGATGCAGCAGAAAATCGTTTCGCTGCAACAAGAGGACTTCAAGGAGACCGGCGACTACGAGGCGAGGATCAAGGTCTTCGCCGAATGCACGATCACCGAGCTGCTGACCGAGGACGGCCGGATTTCGGGCGCCTTCGGCTACTGGCGCGAGAGCGGCCGGTTCATCCTGTTCGAGACGCCGGCGGTGGTGCTGGCCACCGGCGGCATCGGGAAGTCGTTCAAGGTCACGTCGAACTCGTGGGAGTACACCGGCGACGGGCACGCGCTGGCCCTGCGGGCCGGGGCGACGCTCATCAACATGGAGTTCGTCCAGTTCCACCCGACGGGCATG
Organism: Amycolatopsis thailandensis; assembly: GCF_042723255.1. Taxonomy (NCBI): domain Bacteria; kingdom Bacillati; phylum Actinomycetota; class Actinomycetes; order Pseudonocardiales; family Pseudonocardiaceae; genus Amycolatopsis; species Amycolatopsis thailandensis. Next base: position 21,789 of record NZ_JBHXJK010000111.1, on the reverse strand, counting down.
GTCTGGCCGCCGAGCGTGAAGGGGATCCTCGTCACCGAAGGCGTCCGTGGCGACGGCGGTGTCCTCAAGAACACCGAGGACAAGCGGTTCATGTTCGAGTACGTCCCCGACGTGTTCAAGGGGCAGTACGCGGACAGCGAGGAAGAGGCCGACCGCTGGTACACCGACCAGGAGAAGAACCGGCGAACCCCGGACCTGCTGCCGCGTGACGAGGTGGCGCGCGCGATCAACTCCGAGGTCAAGGCCGGCCGGGGATCGCCGCACGGCGGGGTCTTCCTCGACATCGCCAGCAGGCTGCCCGCGGAGGAGATCCGCAAACGGCTGCCGTCGATGTACCACCAGTTCAAGGAACTCGCCGACGTCGACATCACCAAGGAACCGATGGAGGTCGGCCCCACCTGTCACTACGTGATGGGCGGGATCGAGGTCGACCCGGACACCGCGTCGTCAAGCGTGCCGGGGCTGTTCGCCGCCGGTGAGTGCTCGGGCGGGATGCACGGGTCGAACCGGCTCGGCGGCAACTCGCTTTCGGATCTGCTCGTCTTCGGCCGCCGGGCGGGACTCGGCGCCGCGTCGTACGTCGCGGAGCTGAAGGATCGCCCCAAGGTCAGTCAGTCCGATGTGGACGCCGCCGCCGCGATGGCGCTCGCCCCGTTCGACCCGCCGGGCGACGGCGTCGAGGAGAACCCGTACAGCCTGCACACCGAACTCCAGCAGTCGATGAACGACCTGGTCGGCATCATCCGCAAGTCGGAGGAGATCGAGCGGGCGCTGGAGAAGCTCGGGGAGCTGCGCGAGCGGATCAAGCGGGTGACCGTCGAAGGGCACCGGCAGTTCAATCCCGGCTGGCACCTCGCCGTCGACCTGCGGAACATGCTGATGGTCAGCGAATGCGTCGCCAGGGCCGCGCTCACCAGGACCGAAAGCCGGGGCGGGCACACGCGGGACGACCATCCGGGCATGGATTCCCAGTGGCGCAACAAACTCCTGGTCTGCTCGGCCACGCCGGGCGAGAACCCGGTGGTGCCGGACATCGGCATCGAGGTCAAGGCGCAGCTCCCGTTGCGGCAGGACCTGCTGGAGCTGTTCGAACTGTCCGAGCTCGGGAAGTACTACACCGACGAAGAACTGACGTCGCACCCCGGGAGCCAGGTATGAGCTACAAGGCGAGTTTCCGGGTCTGGCGCGGTGACGCCGATTCCGGTGAGCTGCAGGACTACAGCGTCGAGGTCAACGAGGGAGAGGTCGTCCTCGACATCATCCACCGGCTGCAGGCCACGCAGGCGTCGGATCTGGCGGTGCGGTGGAACTGCAAGGCGGGCAAATGCGGTTCGTGCTCGGCGGAGATCAACGGCAAACCGCGGCTGCTGTGCATGACCCGGATGTCGACCTTCACCGAGGACGAGGTCATCACCGTGACCCCGATGCGGACGTTCCCGGTGATCCGCGACCTGGTGACCGACGTGTCGTTCAACTACACCAAGGCCAGGGAGATCCCGTCGTTCACGCCGCCGCCGGAGCTGAAGCCGGGGGAGTACCGGATGCAGCAGGTCGACGTCGAGCGCTCGCAGGAGTTCCGCAAGTGCATCGAATGCTTCCTGTGCCAGAACACCTGCCACGTGGTGCGCGACCACGAGGAGAACAAGGAGGCCTTCGCCGGGCCCCGGTACCTGATGCGGATCGCCGAACTCGAAATGCACCCCCTCGACGTCGCCGACCGGCGTGACGAGGCGCAGGAGGAGCACGGGCTCGGGTACTGCAACATCACCAAGTGCTGCTCGGACGTGTGCCCGGAGGGCATCCACATCACCGACAACGCGCTGATCCCGATGAAGGAACGCGTCGCGGACCGGAAGTACGACCCCATCGTGTGGCTGGGGAACAAGCTGTTCCGGCGGGACAAGTAGCCGGGCGGTCTCGTGAGTGGTGAGGACGGTTCTAGCGGACTCGTGTTTACCTGCCCGCTGGTGTGACTGCGATCCTGCCGGGTGACGCTTGCGTGGGATGCCCGGCGGCGCTGAACGGGGATCGGGGACGTCGAATTTCCGGATCCATCGTCGGGCCCAGCAGCGGCAAAGCCACCACCCCACGCGCAGGTCAGGCGTAGGTAGGCAAACACCGGTCCGCTCTAACCGGCCTTACCACTCACCAGTCTCTCAGCCGTTCGGGTCGTAAGTGACGTCCCGTTCGGTCGAGAGGGACGCCTTCGACGGCGGCGCCGCGTTGAACGTGACCGAGACCTTGACGTGCTTCGAGACGAGCGGCGCCGGGTTCGGCAGATCCACAGAGGTGACGGGAAAAGCCGTCTGTGTGTCGTTGATGGCGGGCTGGAACTTGCCGGACCGGATCACGACGCCGTCCGAGGAGACGCTCCAGTCCGCGTCGTAGTCGCCGCCGATGACGGGCTGGCAGGTGTACAGCCCGCCCCATTCGATCGCGCTGCCGAGGTCTCGTCCCGCGATGTTCAGCTGACCCCAGCAGGCCGGGAAACCGGCTTGCGCGACAGCGGGAACCGACGCCATGGCCAGGCTCGCCACCCCGGCGAGCAACCAGGTCTTCTTGTGCATGGCCATCCCTTCTCCTCAGCTCCAGCAGACGACGCCGGACTCCTGGGTCAGCGTGCCGCCGCCGGACGGGTCACCGGCGACGCCGCTGTAGTACACGGTCGCCGAAGCGCAGTACTGGTCGAAACCGGTGGGTGGCGCACTGGCCTGGGCGAGCATCTGGCGCGCGTTCGGCGGTCCCTTGACCAGGTGGTTGCCCGTGGTCGGGCCGACGAACTCGGTCCGGCTGCCGTTGCTCGCGATGCCGTAGAAGAGCAGTTCGGTCTGGATCTGCAGGACGAGCGGTTCGTTCGCGTTGCAGCCGGAAGAAACATCGAGCTGTTCCCAGGAACCGGACTGATCGGACGTCGTGAAACCCTGCAAGCGGCCCGAACAATTACCCTTGCCGAACGGCGTGTCCGTGTCGGCGTAAGCCGGTGGTGCCAGGAACAAAGCCGCTGCTGTTCCCGCGGTGGCGGCTATTCCGGCCGCCTTGTGAATGGCTTTCATGACTACTTCCCTCCCCAGGGGATTCTCGACTCCCGGTCAGCGCCCCCTGCGCCTCGACAATCGATCACCAAAAACGTAGCAGTCTGGTGAACAGGTTGCAACAGTCGTCTGACCAGTGCGTTCGTCCGGGGTGAAAAGAAATTGACCACGATCGGGTGGTCGCGGAAGATGGTCGCAGACACCCGCCGGAGGAGGACGAATGACGAACATGATGTGGCGACGCGAGTTCGCCGACGCGTGTCCGCCTCGCCTCGGCATGGTGGAAAAGAACGGCTCCCCGCCGTCGTAGCGATACGACGTCGAATACGCGGAGCCGCCCTTCGGGAAACCGAACGGGCGGCTTTTCCGTATGTAGGACAAACCCTTGTAGCTCAACGGAAAGAGTACGGCGCTACGAACGCCGGGGTCCAGGTTCGATTCCTGGCAGGGGTACTTCTGGAACGAAACGCCGCCGGTGCGCACTGTGCGCCGGCGGCGTGTTCCAGGCGAAACCCCCGGCACGGCGGGGAACCTGTTCCGTCGTACCGGTGCGGCGGTGTGGGCTCCGTGCGGTCCACATCGCCAGACGCGCACGGTCCGGCGACCGGCCGGGATTCATAGCCCCGGCCAGCCTGGCTCGACACCAGGGTGCGCGACTCAGGACGTCTTGCGGGCGCTGTGCACATCGCCGCTTTCGTGGCGATACCGCACGATGTCCCGGAAACCTTTGGCCCGCAAGGCTTCTTCCAGATCGAGTCCGTTCGTGGCGACGACCACGAGCAGTCCGCCCGTCGTCAGGCTCGCGGCGACCCGGTCGAGGGGGCCGGGGGAGTCCAGCAAGGCCACGACGACGTCGAACGCGCCCATCACGGGCAGCCGGGCGAGCTGGTGGACCTCGTAGGAGATCCCGATGGGGTCGCGTTCCTCTTCGCGTTGCGCGACCGCGATCAGCGCCTGATCCGCGTCGACCCCCGCGACCCGGCGAGCACCCTTACCGCGCAGCAGCCGGGGATAGCGGCCATCGCCGCACCCGACGACCAGGACCGACCTGCCCGTCAGGTCTGGGAGTGCTTCGAGCAAGGCCGCGGCCTGGTCCGCCATACGGCCGACGCTAGCCGAGCGGACCACCGTCCCGACAGGACCAACAGGCCTATCCCGGAGTACATGAAGGCCCCCTTCCCTGCGGTAGATGCAAGAAAGAAGTGTTCATGGGAACTGTTGAATAGCAGTAGACAGGCCTAAGGATTTCGAAGGCCGAGGGCTCTGCTGCAATGGTTCTTGTTGTCAGGGCCGAATTCTCTTGGTGAATAGTCGTGGCTTGGAGGCGCGTGCCGCCATGGTTGATCGTCACCCAGATGGGCGCTTATCTGGTGGCCACCTGTCGGGGTAAGTTGATGTTGTTCGCAGGGGAGGCGGGCGGGAAAAAGTGCGGTAATCCTAATTGTATCGTGCACTGCCCTGCTTGTTGCCCCTGAACCGAATCGGCATACGAGGGGGTTATTTGAAATGTCCAAATGGATGACGAAAGTCGCAGTTGTTTCTGCGACGGTTCTGGCCGCGCAGATGATGTTATCTGGACCCGCTGGGGCGACTGAGGAGCGAGAGGGATGCAACAACTCTGCCTGCATCGTTCTTACTGGAAACTCTGGCCAGTACACGGTTAGTGGATTTTACCAGAAGACGCCGTTCGGTGACGCGGTGATCAATGCCAGGTTCCATTTTACAGGGCCTAACTTGGATCTGTGGGAAGTCTGGTCCCCGCATGCGCACCTTGAGGTCAAATCCTGGAATACGTCACATGGATCAGGGGTGGTGTGTGGCGAACTTTTCAAGGATAATGGCACAAGCAATCCGGCCTCAATTGGTAAGCCCTGTCTTTCTGTGTGACACCCCGACTGGGGTTACATTTGTGCCGAGATGCTGCGTAAATGACTTAATGGTCTGCATTGAGTGGTAAGAATGCGTCTGAACAGAAATAGGTGAGGGTGCTTGAAGGTCCTCTTTCCTGCGTCTAACGTAGGAAAGAGGACCTTCAAGCACTTCGTAAGGAGCTACACCGACCGACCGGAGTTGAAGTCGGTGGCGTCGACGACGGACGCGGGTGCCTCGTGGACCGGCGTAGCGTCCTTGGGGGCCTTCTTCCGCCGGGCCAGCTTGTTCTCCAGCCAGCTCGCGAACTTGGTCAGGAGCAGGTTCAGCACGATGAAGATGATCGCGACGACGATCAGCGTCGGAATCGTGTTGCTGTAGAGACCGGTTAGCGGACCGGAAGCCCGGATCAGCTCGTCGAAGCCGATGGTCAGCTGACCGGCCAGCGCGGTGTCCTTCAGGATGACGACCAGCTGACTGACCAGCGCGGGCAGCATCAGCGTGACGGCCTGCGGGAGCAGGACGTTGATCATCGTCTGGGTCTTGCGCAGGCCCAGCGCGGACGACGCTTCCGCCTGTCCCTTGGGCAGGGCCAGGATGCCCGCCCGGAACACCTCGGCCATGACCGAGCCGTTGTAGAGGACCAGACCGGTCACCGCGGCGAACAGCGGTCGGATCTCCGCGTCGATACCTGTGTAGAACGAGTAGAACGCGGCCGCGAAGACCATCAGCAGCAGCACCGGGATGGCGCGGAAGAACTCGACGATCCAGCTCACCGGCAGCCGGATCCACTTGTGCTCGGACAGCCGGCCGATGCCCAGCAGCGCCCCGATCGGCAGCGCGATCACGATCGAAAGCCCGGCCGCCTTCAAGGTGTTGAGCAGGCCCGGAAGCAGGAACTGCGTCCACGTCGCACCGTCGACGAAGGGCTTCCAGAGCGCGCCGGCCCACTGCCCCTTCTCGTCGAAACCGGTGTAGACGAGGTAGACCACGAGCGCGAGGACGAGCACGAAAAGAACGCTGTAGAGCCAGTTTCGCGCCCGTGCCTTCGGGCCGGGGATGTCGTAAAGAACGGTCTGCGTGCTGCTCATCGCTTGACCTCGACCTTCTTGGCGACCCAGCCCAGCAGCAGGCCGAGGGGGAGGACCAGGATGACGAACCCGAGGGCGAAGATGAGGAAGACCAAGAGCAGCGAGTCGGACTCGTTCTCGATCATGTCCGACATCAGCAGCGAGGCCTCGGCGACACCGATGATCGAGGCGACCGTGGTGTTCTTCAGCAACGCGATCATCACGTTGGTCAGCGGCGCGATCACCGATCGGAACGCCTGCGGCAGCACGATCAGCGTCAGCACCTGGAGGAAGCCGAGCCCGAGCGCACGGGCCGCTTCGGCCTGGCCGACCGGGACGGTGTTGATGCCCGACCGCAGCGATTCACAGACGAACGTGGCGGTGTAGGCGATGAAGCCGAGGATCGCGAGCCGGAAGGCGTTGTCCTCCAACGACGTCGTCGAATCCGCCGAGGCCAGGTTGATCCCCAGGGTGGAGGACAATCCCAGCGACGTGAAGACGATGATCACCGTCAGCGGGGTGTTCCGGAAGATGTTGACGTAGGCGGTGCCGAACGCCCGCATGATCGGAACCGGGCTCACCCGCATCCCCACCAGGATCGTCCCCCAGATCAGGGAACCGATGGCGGAGAAGAAGGTCAGCTTGATCGTCATCCAGAAGGCGCCGAGCAAGTCGTAATTGGGATTGTCGAGGAAATCGAACAAGGTGCTCAACCCAGCCTCGGTATGGGAACGGTGCGCCGCGGTACACGGCGCACCGTTCGATTCCTTCAGTTCAGCGGCTCAGCGGAGCCGGTCAGGAGATGGCCGGGGGCTCCGGGATCTTGTAGCCCGACGGGCCGACGTTCTTCTCCAGAGCGGCCTTCCAGGCACCGTCCTGCTGCATCTTCTTGATCGCGTTGTTGACCGCGGTGACGCTCTCGGTGTCGTCCTTCTTCAGGCCGACGCCGTACTTCTCGTCGGTGAAGCCCTTGCCGACCAGCTTCAGCTTGCCGGGCTGCTGCACCGCGTAACCGGCGAGGATCACGTCGTCGGTGGTCATCGCGTCGACGGTCTTGTTGAGCAGCGAGGTGACGCAGTCGGTGTACTTGCCGCGCTCTTCGAGCTGAACTTCCTTGGCGTACTTTTCCTTGACGTTCTGCGCCGGGGTAGAACCCTTGACCGAGCAGAGCTTCTTGTTGCCGGTCAGCGACTCCGGGCCGGTGATGTCGGTGGAGTCGGCGCGGACCAGCAGGTCCTGATGAGCGATGAAGTACGGGCCCGCGAAGGACACGTCGTTCTTGCGCTTGTCGGTGATCGAGTAGGTGGCGACGATGAAGTCGACCTCACCCTTCTTGATCAGGTCCTCGCGCTGCGCGGACTGCGCTTCCTTCCAGGTGATCCCCGACTCTTCGACGCCGAGCTCCTTGGCGATGTACTTCGCCACGTCGACGTCGAACCCGGCGTAGGTGCCGTCGGCCTGCTTCTGGCCGAGGCCGGGCTGGTCGAACTTGATGCCGATGGTCAGCTTCTTGTCGTTCTTGGCCTTCGCCACCACGTTCTTGGCGCCGGAGCCGCTGCCGGTGTCGGACCCGCCGCCACCGCAGGCGGTGAGGGCGAGACCGGCAGCCACGACGGCCGCGCTCATTCGCAGAACTCGGTTCAACCGCATTCTTCTCAGTTTCCTTCCGAATCTTGTCCAGCCATACCGGCCGGCGGGGAAGTCCTCAGTGGGTCAGGATCTTGCCGAGGAAGTCCTTGGCACGGTCCGTCTTCGGCTTGGTGAAGAAGTCGTCCGGGGTGGAGTCCTCGACGATCTCGCCGTCGGACATGAACACCACCCGGTTCGCCGCGCGCCGCGCGAAGCCCATCTCGTGGGTGACGACGAGCATCGTCATCCCGTCCTTCGCGAGCGTGGTCATCACGTCGAGGACCTCCTGGACCATTTCCGGGTCCAGCGCCGAGGTCGGCTCGTCGAACAGCATCACCTTGGGGCGCATGGCCAGCGCGCGGGCGATCGCCACGCGCTGCTGCTGCCCGCCGGAAAGCTGCGCGGGGTACTTGTCGGCCTGGTTGGCGATGCCGACGCGTTCGAGCAGGTCCATCGCGGTCTTGCGGGCTTCGGCCGAGTTGACCTTGCGGACCTTCATCGGCGCGAGCATGACGTTCTCGACGATCGTCTTGTGCGCGAACAGGTTGAACGACTGGAACACCATGCCGACGTCGGCGCGCAGCGCGGCCAGCGCCTTACCCTCGGCGGGCAGCGGAACGCCGTCCACCGCGATCTCGCCGGAGTTGATGGGTTCCAGCCGGTTGATCGCCCGGCACAGCGTCGACTTGCCAGACCCGGACGGCCCGAGCACGACCACGACCTGCCCACGCGGCACCTCGAGGTTGATCTCCTTGAGCACGTGCAGGTCGCCGAAGTACTTGTTCACGGCGGCCGCCTTGATCATCGGCGCCGCCACCTCCGCGGTCATCTGGCCTCCAGGAGCGTTCGTTTGCAGGGGACTGCGGGGTCAGGCACCACGCGATGGCGGAAACCTACTCCCGTCGGACCGCTTGTAAAGGCGGCTTGACCAATACTTAGGGTTTCAAGTCCGTATCGTTCTCAAGCCACCGGACGGCCCGATCCGCCGCCGTCCGGCGCTGATCAGCCTAGACAAGGCGGGGGTGTCCCGTAACCGGGGTCACACAAGATCTGTGACGCATCGTGACCATTACCGCCTGCGACGGAACCCTCACAAGGCCGGACGGCCAGCGCGAGGGGTGACTCACCCCATAGAGTCGTTCTTCAAAGTCGTCGCGGTGCGGGGACGGCGCGAAAGGGAAACACGGGTGCGGGTACTGCTGGTGGAGGACGACGACCGGGTGGCGGGCGCCTTGACGCCCGCGCTGGCCCGGCGCGGCCTGACGATCAAACGCCTCGCCTCCGGCGCCGGGGTGCTCGATCTGGTGCACGAGGTCGACGTGATCCTGCTCGACCTGGGGTTGCCCGACATCGACGGGATCGTGCTGTGCCGCCGGATCCGCGCGGTCAGCGACGTCGCGGTGATCGTCGTTTCGGCGCGGGGCGAGGTCGACGACCGGATCCAGGGCCTGCGCTCCGGCGCCGACGACTACCTGGTGAAGCCCTACGACGTCGACGAACTCGTCGCCAGGGTCGAGGCCGTGCGCCGTCGCCGCGGTGAACGGCCCGCCGCGCCCGAACCGCCGGGTGTCATCCGGGCGGGTGATGTCTCGGTGGATATCGGGCGCCATGAGGTGCAGGTCGAGGGCCGGCCGGTTTCCTTGTCCCGCAAGGAGTTCCAGGTGCTCGCGCTGGTGGTCACCGCCCGCGGCGCGGTCTGCGCCCGTGACCACGTGCTGACCGAGGTCTGGGGGCACCGGGGACCGGCGGAGAGCCGCTCGCTCGACGTCCACGTCGCCACCCTGCGGACCAAACTGGGCAGGCCCGCGCTGATCGAGACCGTCCGCGGCGTCGGCTACCGCCTCGGCGGCGCCTACGGCCCGGCCGAAGAGGGCTGAGCCGGTGCGGGTCCGGCTCCAGGCGATCGTGCTGACACTGGTCGCGGCGCTCGTCTTCGGCCTCGGCATCCCGCTCGCGCTCAGCGTGGCGGCCAGCGTGCAGCTCGACCTCTTCCTCGACCGGCTCACCGACACCTCCCGGTTCGCGTCGCTGGCCCAGCGCCCGCTGGTGGAGAACCGGCCGGACCTGATCGTGGACGAGCTCCGCCGCTACACCGAGGTCTACGGGGTGCCGGTGGCGATCGCCGACCAGGACGGCGAGCCCGTGACCCGGGGACCCGGCGAGGCGATCGGGATGGACCTCAAGGACCCTGTCATCGCCTCGCATCTCCAGGAGGCGCTGGCGGGACGGCGTTCCGAGCCGGGGCCGCTGCTGATGCCGTGGAACACCGAACCGCTGGTGCTGGCCGAGCCGATCCTGATCGACGGTGAGGTGCGGGGCGCGGTGATCACCGTGTCCTCGACCGGCAAGGCCCGCGCCGATCTGCTGTGGTGGTGGCTGCTCATCGCGGCGGGCGCGGTGCTGGCCTTCGGGTTCGCCCTGCTGGTCGCGGTGCCGGTGGTGCGCTGGATCCTGCGCCCGGTCCGGCGGCTCGACGACGCCACCGGCGCCCTGGTCACCGCCGTGGTCAGCGGGCGTGAGGTGAAGCGGGTGGAGGAATCCGGCGGCCCGCCGGAACTGCGCCAGCTCGAACGGTCCTTCGACCGGATGGCCGCCAGCGTCGACGAGGCGCTTTCGGCGCAGCGCGCGTTCGTCGCCGACGCCTCCCACCAGCTGAGGAACCCGTTGACGGCGTTGAAGATCCGGCTCGGCAACCTCGACGGGCACGTCGACGACGACCTGGCCGCGGCCGACCTCGAAGCCGCCGTCGTCGACGCCCGGCGGCTCAACCAGATCCTCGACGAGCTCCTTTCCCTGGCCCGCGCCGAGGCCTCGGGCGGCGAACTGGTGCCGGTCGATCTCGACGAGGTGGTGGGCGCCCGGGTCGCCGACTGGACCGTGGTCGGCGCGGCGCGCGACATCTCGCTGGTCGCGACGGGGCTGGGCGGCGGGCTGCGGGTGCTCACGCCCGCGCGCGGCCTCGAAGTGGTGCTCGACGCGCTGCTGGACAACGCGCTCAAGTTCACCGAACCGGGCACGGAGGTACGGGTCGCCGTCAGCGTCGTGGAGGGAAAGGTGGAGATCGCCGTCCGCGACCACGGGCCCGGCCTCCGCGACGACGAACTCGACCGCGCGGCGGACCGGTTCTGGCGCAGCACCGCGCACCAGAACGTGCCCGGATCCGGCCTCGGCCTGGCGATCGTCACCGAGATCATGGTCCGCTCGGACGGCTCGCTGCGGCTGAGCTCACCCGAGGGCGGCGGCCTCGAAGTGACCGTGACCCTCCCGGTCGCCGCTAGCGGTGTTAATCCTTGAGTGACCGGAAGTACCGCAGCGCGCCGGGATGCAGCGGCAGGGGAGAGGTCTCGATGGCGGGATGGACGTCGATCGACAGCGCCGCCCCGGCCGCCTTCACCAGCTGATCCCGCGCGTCGAACAACCCGCGCACCAGCGCCTCGGCGACGTCGTCGCGCATCGACGTCGGCACCACCAGGAAGTTCGGCAGCACGAGCGTGGTCACCGGCGACGGAAGGTTGTAGGCGGTCACCGGGATGGTCGCCGTCCGGTACACCGGGCTGGAGGCTCGCAGGGCGTCCGCGAGGTCGGTGATGTCGAGCAACCGCACGCCGAACGTCTGGACGGCTTCCGTGATCGACGGCGTCGGCACCCCGCCGGACCAGATGACGGCGTCGATCTGACGGTCCTTCAGCGCGGGCAGCGCTTCGTCGATCCCCAGGTTCCGCCGGTCGATCGCGCCGGTGAGCCCGGACGCCGCCAGCAACTGCTTGGACAGGAACTCGACGCCGGAGTCCGGTGAGCCGATCGCGACCTTGAGCCCGCGGAGCTGGGCGAACGACTTGACCGGCGAGTCGGCCCGGACGATGACGTGCAGGTAGTCGTCGTGCACCCGGGCCAGCGCCGCCAGCCCGGCGCTCTTCGCGGCGGCGACGTCGGCGGCCACGAACGCGACGTCGGCCTTCCCCGCGCGCACCCGGTCGATGTTGTCCGGGGAGCCGTGCGTCTCCTGGATCTCCGGCCGATCGGTGTCCAGCTGCGTGGCCCACGCGTCGGCCAGCGCTTCGGCGAGTTTGTCGTAGACGCCGCCGTTGAGTCCGGCCGCGATCCGCACCTTCGTCCCGGACAGATCCGGCCCGCACCCCGTGACCAGGGCGCAGACGACGGCGATCACCACCGCGAGTACCCCTGGTCTCCTCATGAGGGTCGATCGTGCCATGGAACCCCGCCCGCGTACCCTCGAAGGCGAGATGAGCGCGCGCACTTACCAGATCCGCACCTTCGGCTGCCAGATGAACGTGCATGACTCCGAACGTCTTGCCGGGCAGCTCGAGGACGCCGGCTACGTTCCGGGTGACGGCGAGGCCACACCCGACCTGATCGTGTTCAACACCTGCGCGGTGCGGGAGAACGCGGACAACAAGCTGTACGGCACGCTGGGGCACATCCGGCCGCAGAAGACCGAGAAGCCGGGCATGCAGATCGCCGTCGGCGGCTGCCTCGCCCAGAAGGACCGCGGCGAGATCGTCAAGCGCGCGCCCTGGGTCGACGTCGTGTTCGGCACGCACAACATCGGCGCGCTGCCGACGCTGCTGGAACGCGCACGGCACAACGCCGAGGCCGAGGTCGAGATCCTCGAATCGCTCGAGACCTTCCCCTCGACGCTTCCGGCGAAGCGCGACTCGGCGTACGCGGGCTGGGTGTCGATTTCGGTCGGTTGCAACAACACCTGCACCTTCTGCATCGTCCCGGCGCTGCGGGGCAAGGAGCGCGACCGCCGTCCCGGCGAGATCCTGGCCGAGGTCGAGGCGCTCGTCGCCGAAGGTGTGCTCGAAGTGACCTTGCTCGGGCAGAACGTGAACTCCTACGGCGTCGAATTCGGCGACCGGCTCGCGTTCGGCAAGCTCCTGCGGGCCTGCGGTTCGGTCGAGGGCCTGGAGCGCGTGCGCTTCACCTCGCCGCATCCGGCGGCGTTCACCGACGACGTCATCGACGCGATGGCCGAGACGCCGAACGTGTGCCATCAGCTGCACATGCCGTTGCAGTCCGGCTCGGACCGGGTGCTGCGCGAGATGAAGCGGTCCTACCGTTCGGCGCGCTACCTCAAGATCCTCGACCGCGTACGCGAGTCGATGCCCGACGCCGCGATCACCACCGACATCATCGTCGGTTTCCCCGGCGAGACCGAGGAAGACTTCCAGGCGACGCTCGACGTCGTCGCGCAGGCGCGGTTCTCCAGCGCGTTCACCTTCCAGTACTCGATCCGGCCGGGCACACCGGCCGCCGAGATGGACGGGCAGCTGCCGAAGGAGGTCGTGCAGGAGCGGTACGAACGGCTCGTCCAGCTGCAGAACGACATCTCCTGGGACGAGAACAAGAAGATCGTCGGACGGCGGGTCGAGCTGCTGGTCGCCTCCGGCGAGGGCCGCAAGGACACCGAGACCCGGCGGATGAGCGGCCGCGCCCGCGACGGCAGGCTCGTCCACTTCACGCCGACGGGATCCCTGGTGGACCGGTCGGTGCGGCCGGGCGACGTCGTCGAGACCGTGGTGACCTACGGCGCTCCGCACCACCTGGTCGCCGACGGTGATCTGCTGTCGCACCGGCGCACCAAGGCTGGGGACAACTCCGAGGCCGGACTCCGGCCGAAGACCAACGGCGTGACACTGGGCTTGCCGGGCTTCGGCGCCCCCGCCGTCACGCCGGAACCGGTGAGTGGGTGCGCACTGTGACCGAACCGAAGAACCACCCCGAGATCGACGAACTCGCCGCCGAGATCGACGAGGTCGGCCAGCGCGCGGCCAAGACGATCGAGCTGGGCAGGCGTGGCTTCTCCATCGCCGTGCTGGCGTTCGTGCTGCTGGTCGCCCAGCTGCTGCCGTGGGTCGGCGAGCACGCCGGCTGGGAGGTGCTGCTCGGCCGGGGCGGCGGGATCCCGCAGCTGTTCGCCGCGACGTCCACCGGCGTCGGCGTGTTCGCCTCCGCGCTGGCCCTGGTGACCCGGCGCTGGTGGCTGGCCTGGGTCTGCGCCGCGGGCGGCTGGTTCGCCTCCGTCGATGGCATGCTCGCGATCTGGTCCCAGCAGTCCTCGCACGCGACCGGCGCGGCCGGTGGCGGACCGGGTTTCGGATTGCTCCTCGCCTGGTTCGCCACCGTCGCGCTGGCCATCTACTGGATGCGGGCCGCGTTCTCGCGCAGCTAAACGACCACGACGCCGAAGACGCTCGACGTCGCGCTGGCGTAGAGCGTGGTTTCCGGGTGGTACACCCTCAGCGTGAGCGAGGCCCTGACGCTGAAGCTCAGGCTGAGCACGAAACTTCCGTTGGGCCTGCACGAGCCGTTGCTCAGGTCGACCCAGACTCCCGCGACGAGCTTCTGGACGATGATGAGCTCCAGGGCGTCGGCGCTGTCTCCGTCTCCGTCCGCTGAGTCGGCGATGACGTCGAGACGGCCCTTGAGTTTGGTCTCCTCGCCGACCTTGACCTTGCTCTTGTCGGCCTTCGCCTCGAGTTTGACCTTTTTCTTCTTGTGGACGCTCGCCTGCTCGGACGAGGCCGGTGACGCGGGAGCCGCGGCGGCCTGAGCCGCCGGGACGAGCCCGGCCAGGACGATCCCTGCCACCAGGACGGCGAACGTCTTGGTGATCCGTGAAATCGGCGTGTGGTTCATGCTGGAAGTGGAGCACGGCGGGACGCCGGGAGCGCCCGAATACGCACGAAGGTGCTAGCCGTCGCTCCACAATGGAGTGACGTGTCCGCTTGGCCAAAACGTCATGAGGGGTCCCCTTAAGACGAAATTTGTCTTAAGGGGACCCCTCATGACACGCTTTGGGACGCCTACCGGTCCGCGATGGCCGCTTCAGCCGCTTCGAGCCACTCACGCCACTGGGCGGCCTGCTCGTCCGCCTTCTTCGCGCGCCGCTCGTCACCGGCCGCGCGGGCCTTCGCCGCCTGCGACTCGAACTGCTCGACCCGCTCGCGGAACTGCGCCGCCCTGGCCTGGGCCTCCGGGTCGGTCCGGCGCCACTTGCTGTCCTCGGCCGACTTGACCGCGTCCTGCACGGCCTTCAACCGCCCGTCCAGCTCGCGGATGCGCTCGCGCGGGACCTTGCCGATCTCGTCCCACTGCTCCTGGATCTTGCGCAGGTGGTTCTTCGCCGCGTCGAGGTTCGCGGCCGGGTCGATCTTCTCGGCCTCGACGAGCAGCTCTTCCTTCTGCTGCGCGTTGGCCGAGAACTCGGCGTCCCGCTCGGAGAACACCGAAGACCGCCGCGCGAAGAACTTGTCCTGCGCGGCGCGGAAGCGCTGCCAGAGCGCCTCGTCGCTGTCCTTGGGCGCGCGACCGGCGGCCTTCCACTCGGTCATCAGGTCCTTGTAGCGGCCCGCCGTCTCACCCCAGTCCGAGGACTCCGAGAGCGATTCGGCCTCGGCGATCAGCTCTTCCTTGCGGTGCTTGGCGCCCGCGCGCTGCTTGTCGAGCTCGGCGAAGTGCGAGCCGCGGCGCCGGTTGAACGCCTCACGGGCCTTGGAGAACCGCTTCCACAGCTCGTCGTCGGTCTTGCGGTCGACACCCTTGACGGTCTTCCACTCGTCCAGGATGGCGCGCAGCCGGTCGCCGGCGGCCTTCCACTGGGTCGACTCGGCGGCGAGCTTCTCGGCCTCGTCGGCGAGGGCCTGCTTGCGGACGACGGCGGCCGCGCGGGCCTCTTCACGCTCCTGCTTGGCCGAGGCCAGCGCCTTCTCGGCGTGGGCGATGACCTGCTCGATACGGCCGCTCAGCGCGGCGATGTCGCCGACGACGGCGGCTTCGGCGAGGCCGTCGCGCAGCTGCGTGGCCGTCGCCAGCGCGTGCTTCGGGTCGCCCGCGCCGGACTCCAGCCGCGTCTCCAGCAGCTCGACCTCGGTGCGCAGGTCGTCGAAGCGACGCGCGTAGTGGAGCAGACCCTCGTCCGGGCTCCCCGCCTGCCAGACGCCGACCGCGCGTTCACCGTCGGCCGTGGTGACGTAGACCGTTCCTTCTTCGTCGACCCTGCCCCAAGCGGACGGGCTGGGTTCGGCGGGCGGCACGGGGGGTGCGGCGTGCCCGCCACCGAGCGCGTGCGGCACCGGGTGCGGTGCCGGGGTACCGGTGGACGTGTTCTCCTGGGCCATCGCAGGCTCCTTATCGCCTGTACGCCCGCTGGCGCGGGCGCCCCGCCTAGCGACGGGGCCGGGTAATGCGTTGCCGTCTTGCTTCGGGGGTATCAACCCCTTGCGGCATTCAAGCAGCTCAGCGTCCACCGTGGAACCAGATGAATCACCAGAGAGCAGTGATCCTACTTCCGGTGGACGCTCCGTGTCGGTCGGTTGCGGGCGGTAGGTGGCGGGGAAGGTAACGTCGGCGGCCGTGATCCGCCGTGTCGCCGTGCTCCCGCACCCCCCGCTGCTCATCCCCGAACTGGCCGCCGGAGCGGCGGACGAGTGCGCCGAGCTGCGCGAAGCCTGTCTCGCCGCCGCGCGGCGCCTGACCAGCGCTTCCCCGGACTGGGTCGTCGTCGGCGCGGCCCCGGGCGCCCCCGAGGTGCCCGAACACGCGAGCGGGACTTTCCGGGGATTCGGCGTCGACCTCGGCGTCTCACTCAGCCGGGTGACAGCGCCCGAAACCGAGTTGCCACTGCCCGCACTCGTGGCCGGATGGCTGCGCGAAAGGGCGGACGCGTCCTCCGTCCGGGTCCACCTCGTCGACCCCGCGTCCACTCCCGGCCAGTGCGAGCAGTTCGCCCGTGAGCTGGGGGAGCACACCGCTGTGCTCGTACTGGGCGACGGTTCGAGCCGGCACGGCCCGCGTTCTCCCGGAGGCGAGGACGAGCGCGCCGAGGGCTTCGACGCCGGGATCCGCGACGCGCTGGCCAAGGCCGACACCGGCGCGCTGGCCGCGCTCGACCCGGCCCTCGCCGCCGAACTCGGGGCGGGCGGCCGCGCGCCCTGGCAGGTCCTCGCGGCACTCGCGGACGGGACCTGGGCCGCCGAAGTCCTCTACTCGGCCGCGCCGTTCGGCGTCGGCTACCACGTCGCGGTCTGGGAGCGGGCGTGATCCGGCCGGTCGCGGTCGTCGGGCCCACGGCGACCGGGAAGACCGCGCTGGCCGTCGAACTCGCCCTCGCCCTCGGGGGTGAGGTGGTCAACGCCGACGCGCTCCAGCTGTACCGCGGGATGGACATCGGGACGGCCAAGGCGACCGTCGAGGAGCGGCGGGGAGTGCCGCATCACCTGCTGGACGTCCTCGACGTCACCGAGACGGCGTCCGTCGCCGCATACCAGCGTGACGCCCGCGAGCGCGTCGAAGAGCTCCTCGAAGCCGGTCGCGTGCCGATCCTCACCGGCGGGTCGGGGCTCTACGTCCAAGCCGTGCTCGACGACCTCAAGTTCCCGGGCACCGATCCCGCCGTGCGCGCCCGGCTGACCGCGGAAGCCGACGAGATCGGCGTCGCCGCGATGCACACGCGGCTCGCCGGACTGGACCCGATCGCCGCCACCGCCATCCTGCCGACCAACACCCGCCGGATCGTGCGCGCGCTGGAGGTCATCGAGATCACCGGCGCGCCGTTCTCGGCGAACCTGCCGAAACCGGGGCCCGCGCGCTACGACACGGTCCTGATCGGCGTCGACCGCGAACCCGCGGAACTCGACGCCCGCGTCGACCGTCGCGTGGAGATCATGTTCGAGGCCGGATTGGTCGGCGAAGTCGAGACGTTGCTGGGGCAGGGACTCCGTGACGGGCTCACCGCGTCGAGGGCGCTGGGCTACCAGCAGGTGATCGCCGCACTCGACGGCGACGGCGACTTCCGGGCCGCCGCGGAGGCGACCGCGCAGGCCACCCGGAGGTTCGTGCGCAGGCAACGGTCCTGGTTCCGGCGGGACAAACGGATCGAGTGGTTCGACGGCGGTTCGGACCGGCTGGCCGAGCGCGTCCTCGCGGTGACGGCCCAGTAATCTGGATGCCATGGGCGGCATCGAATTCCTTAAGGGGCACGGCACACAGAACGATTTCGTGCTGCTTCCCGACCCCGACGGCCGCCTCGAGCTGACCGAGGCGCGGGTGGCGGCGCTGTGCGACCGCCAGCGTGGTCTCGGCGCCGACGGTGTGCTCCGTGTCGTGCGGTCGGCCGCGCTGGGGGTCGAATCCGCGGGCGACTGGTTCATGGACTACCGCAACGCCGACGGGTCCATCGCGGAGATGTGCGGCAACGGCGTCCGGGTCTTCGTCCGCTACCTGGTCGACACCGGTCTCGTGGCCGAGCGCGACTTCGTCATCGGCACCCGCGCGGGCGACCGGCCGGTCCGGATGCACGCGGACGGTTCGGTGACCGTGCAGATGGGGCCGGCGACGATCACCGGCACCTCGGTCACCGTCGTCGCCGGGAAGCCGTTCTCCGGTGTCGCGGTGAACGTCGGCAACCCGCACCTGGTGTCGGTCGTCGAGGACGACGTCGACGAGCTCGACCTGCGTGACCAGCCGGACTTCGACGCGGACGTGTTCCCGGAGGGGGTGAACCTCGAGTTCATCAACCTCCTGGGGGAGGACGCGCTGAAGATGCGCGTCCACGAACGCGGCGTCGGCGAGACGCGCTCCTGCGGCACCGGCACGGTCGCCGCGGTCGCGGCCGCCCTGCACCTCGCGGGCACCGA
Organism: Amycolatopsis thailandensis; assembly: GCF_042723255.1. NCBI lineage: Bacteria > Bacillati > Actinomycetota > Actinomycetes > Pseudonocardiales > Pseudonocardiaceae > Amycolatopsis > Amycolatopsis thailandensis. The sequence goes on along the minus strand of NZ_JBHXJK010000111.1, from coordinate 3,528 downwards.
CACCGGCGAAGCGACCGTGGACATCCCCGGCGGTCGTGTGGTGGTCGAGGTGCGCCGCGGCGGATCCACGCTGACCGGCCCGGCGGAGATCGTCGCGCGCGGCGAACTCGACGAAGCCTGGTGGGCGGGGCTCGCTTAGCCGACGGCGATCGGTTCGCGGGGAAGGTCGCGAAGCTTCCGGATCGGCGAGAAGACCACCCACAGCACCGCCGCCGCCTCGCCGACAGCGGCGAACCACAGCGTCCCCCGGATCCCGATCGTCTCACCCAGTACGCCGCCGATCAGCCCGCCCAGCGGCAGCATCCCCCACACCACGAACCGCACGCTGGCGTTCATCCGGCCGAGCAGCCGGTCCGGGCAGACGGCCTGCCGGTACGAGACCTGCGCGACGTTGTAGACGATGATCCCGAACCCCGCGATCGCCAGCGCCACGGGGAACAGCACGATTCGCCAGCCCGGCGCGGCGAGCGGGAGCAGCAGCTGGAACGGCCAGGTCAGCAGCGGGACGAACCAGATCGACCGCGCCTGCCCGATCCGCCGGGTGATGCGCCCGGCCAGGATCGCCCCGATGATCCCGCCCACGCCGCCGGTCGCCAGGACGATGCCGACGGTCGCCGGTGAAAGACCCAGTTCGCGGTTCAGGAACAGGATCTGGATGGCGGTGAAGGCACCGTTGGCCAGGTTGGCCGTCGCGGTGCAGGCGACGATCGAACGCAGCGCCCCGTCGGTGAACACGAACCGCAGCCCTTCGACGATCTGGGGGAGCAGCCTCTCGCCTTCGTTCCGCTCGGGAGTCTCTTCGACGGTGCGGATCCGCAGCAGGCACAACGCGGAGGTCAGGAAACCCGCCCCGGTCATCAGCACGGCGTTGGCCGCCCCCGCCAGCTGCACCAGCCCGCCGCCGACACCGGGCCCGGTCAGGAAAGCCACCGATTGACTGGCTTGGAGCTTCGCGTTGCCTTCGAGGAGATGCTCCCGGCCGACCAGGCTCGGCAGATACGACTGGTAGGCGACGTCGAAGAACACCGTCGCGACGCCGACGAGCGTGGCCACCACCAGGAGCTGGGGCAGCGACAGCACTCCGGCCCACCAGGCGAGCGGGATGGTGAACAGCAGCGCGGCGCGGACGAAGTCGGCCCGCAGCATCAGCGTCCGCCGCCGCATCCGGTCCACCCACACCCCGGCGGGCAGCCCGATGATCAGGAACGCGATGGTCTCGGCCGCGGTCAGCAGTCCCATCTCGAACGGTGTCGCGGCCAGCACGGTGGCCGCGAGCAGGGGAATCACGGTGTGGCCCGCGAACGCGCCCACCTGGCTCGCGGTGTCGCCGGCCCAGAGCCGCCGGAAGTCCGCGTGGAAGAAGAGGGAGTCTCTACGCACGAAGCCCACCTTGGCGTGAGTGATTGGAAACTGTCAATCACTTATGGCTTCTAGGCTGTCGCGGTGCCCACTCCACGACGCGCCGCCACCGAGGCCGAGATCGCCGCGATGGCGTCCGGAATAAGGCTGCGCATCATCCGGTTGACCTACTCCGAAGCGCTGACCAACAAGGAACTCGCCGAACGACTCGACCGTGACCCGGCGACGACGCTGCACCATGTGCGCAAACTCGTCGACACGGGGTTCCTCGAAGCGCTCCCGTCCCGACGCGGCACGCGCGGTGCGAAAGAAATTCCGTATCGCTCGACCGGGTTGTCGTGGCATCTTGATTCCCGCGACAGGGGGATCGATCAGGCGATTTTCGAGGCTTATCTGGCCGAAATCGCCGACGTGGGATTCGACGAGGTCCAGCAGACGCGCCTGGTCGTCCAGGTGCCGGACGAGCAGGTGACCGAGTTCGAAACCCGGCTGATGGAGCTGGTCGACGACTTCATGAGCCGGCCGGTCGACCCGGACGCGAAACGCACGGCCATCTACCTGTCGAAGTATCCCAGCAGGTAATGAATTCGGTCCCGCCGCCGAAACGTGGGACCATGGAGGCACGATGACGGAACTGACACACAACGATCTGAACGACATGGACCCTTCGACCGGCGAACTGGAGCTCGAGGACCGCGCCTCGCTCCGCCGGGTAGCGGGCCTGTCCACCGAACTCGCGGATGTCACCGAGGTCGAATACCGGCAGCTGCGCCTGGAGCGCGTCGTTCTGGTCGGTGTGTGGACCGAGGGCAGCGCCCTCCAGTCCGAGGCCTCGCTCGCCGAACTCGCCCGGCTCGCCGAAACGGCGGGCTCCGAGGTGCTGGAAGGCCTGGTGCAGCGGCGGATCCGTCCGGATCCCGCCACCTACATCGGCTCGGGCAAGGTCAAGGAGCTGCGGGGGATCGTGGCGGCCACCGGTGCCGACACGGTGATCTGCGACGGTGAGCTCTCGCCGGGCCAGCTGCGCCAGCTGGAGGAGAAGGTCAAGGTGAAGGTCATCGACCGCACCGCCCTGATCCTCGACATCTTCGCGCAGCACGCCCGCTCCAAGGAGGGCAAGGCCCAGGTCGAGCTGGCTCAGCTGCAGTACCTGATCCCGCGGCTTCGCGGGTGGGGTGCGGCGCTGTCCCGGCAGGCCGGTGGCCGGGCGGGCGGCGCCAACGGTGGTGTGGGTCTGCGTGGCCCCGGTGAGACGAAGCTCGAAACCGACCGGCGGCGGATCAACAAGCGCGTGTCGAAGCTGCGCCGCGAGATCGCCGCGATGGACACCATCCGCGAGACCAAACGCGGTCGCCGGGTGGCCAACGAGGTGCCGAGCGTCGCGATCGTCGGCTACACCAACGCCGGCAAGTCGAGCCTGCTCAACGCGCTGACCGGCGCCGGGGTGCTCGTCGAGGACGCGCTGTTCGCCACGCTGGATCCGACGACCCGGCGGGCGCAGACCCCCGACGGCCGCACCTACACGCTGACCGACACCGTCGGTTTCGTGCGGCACCTGCCGCACCAGCTGGTGGACGCGTTCCGATCGACGCTGGAGGAGGCGGCGAGCGCAGACTTGCTCGTCCACGTCGTCGACGGTTCCGACCCGACGCCGGAAGAGCAGGTCAACGCGGTGCGCGAAGTGCTCGCCGAGATCACGAAGCGCCGTTCCGAGCCGCTCCCGCCGGAGCTGCTGGTGATCAACAAGGCCGACGCCGCCGACGAAGTGTCGCTGGCCCGGTTGCGGCACCAGATGGCCGGTTCGGTGCAGGTGTCGGCACGGACGGGCACCGGGATCACCGAGCTCGCCGAGGTGATCGCGGAGCGGCTTCCGCGGCCGGAGGTCGTGGTCGAGGTGCTGATCCCGTACTCGCGAGGCGAACTCGTCTCCCGCGCCCACGCCGACGGCGAGGTGCTGGAAGAGGAGCACGTCGAGACCGGTACGCGCTTGGTCGTCCGCGGCAGGCCGGAGCTGGCCGCGGCGCTGAGCGACTTCCAGACGAACGGCTCGGCTCTGTAAGCAAGTACGTGAAGGCCCCCTTCCTCGCGCTGGACGCAGGGGTGGGGGCCTTCACGTTTCTTGCCGAACTCACGTGATCAGGCACGGAACTCGCGTGCTTGGAGCCGGAT
>NZ_JBHXJK010000110.1:0-29052 GCF_042723255.1 Amycolatopsis thailandensis | reverse complement strand
GGCGAACACCGAGATCCGGCTCCGATCACGCGAGTCCCGGCTTCAAGCACGCGAGTCCCGTGTCTGATCACGCGAGATCCGGCTCCAAGCACATGAGTCACGTGCTCAAGCACGCGTGGGCGCCCGGAGGGCTCAGTGTGGCAGGGACTCCAGGTGGTCCGCGGCGGCCACGACTCCCCCGGCCGCCGCGAACGAAGCCCGCACCCGCGCGGCCGCCGCGGCGTAGGCGGGCTCGGTGAGCACTTCGGTGACCGTGGAGCGGATGTCCGGCGCCTTCACGCGGTCGAAGCGCAGCCGCAGGCCCGCGCCCGCCGCCTCGACTTGCTGAGCCAGCATCGACTGGTCGTCCCGGATCGGCGCGATGACCAGCGGCAGCCCGGACGCGAGGGTCTCGCTGACGGTGTTGTGCCCGCCGTGGCAGATCACCGCCGCGGCCTTCCGTACGACGTCCGCCTGCGGGATGCGCCGGGCGGTCAGCACCGTTTCGCTGAGCAGTTCGCCGGTGGGGTCGACGACCAGGCCTTGGACTTCGGGCATCCCGGCGAGAGCGTCGACGCATTCGGACAGGAAGCGGCGGCCGAGCGCGGCGTTGGCGGTGCCGAGGGTGGCGACGACGAGCGGGCGCCCGTCGAGCCTGTCCCACGAGAACCCGACCGGGGGCGCGGGCGCCAGCGCCGGGCCGACGAACCGGACCGCGCGGGCCTCGGCGATCGGCCCGGTCAGCGACACGGTGGTGAAAGCAAGGACCAGATCGGGGGAAAACCGCAGGTCACCGCAGGCAACCTTGTGCCGCGTCCGGAGGTCTTCTTGCAGCTTATCGACCCAAGCGGCGATCTTCGGCATGGCGGCCAGCGGGTCGCCGAGTTCTGTCGACGTCGACGCCGACGTCACCCACGGCAGGCCACGGCGGCTCGCGACCAAAGCGCCCGCGAAGGCCTGCTGATCGGCAATCACGACGTCGGGCCGGAAGGCGGCCACCGCCTTGTCGACACCGGGGACCATCGCGTCCGCGAGCGGGACCAAATACTGCTCCCACAGGAACTTCAGCGCCGCGAACCCGCGCAGCCCCTCGGGACGGCGCTCCACGGCGAACTCCAGCGAGTCGCCCGCCACGTACACCCGGCCCGCCCGCGTCAGCTCCGACGTCGTCGGTTCCGGGCCGCACCAGGCGACATCGTGACCACGCCCCACCAGTTCGCCGGCCACCGCGCGCAACGGCGCCACGTGTCCGGTGAGCGGCGGGACGACCAACAGGTACCGGCTCATCCGCGGGGCCTCCCGTGCCGGGAGATCCAGTTCAGCACCAGCTCCCGCACCTCGCGGTGCTGTTCGACGAGCACCGAATGCCCCTGCCCTTCGAACACGTGCAACTCGCCGCGGGGCAACAAGGACGTCAGCGCGTCGAGATCGTCGGCCTGATAGCCGTGACTGCCCAAAATGGACAGTACGGGGCAGTCGATCCCCGCCACCTGCTCCAGGGTCAGCAACGGGCCGAGTGGGACCTCTTCGGCCATCGACGTGGCCGTGATCCGCTCGGCCGCCATCCTCGCGAGCCGCCGGTGATGGGCGCTGTAGTTGGCCTCGATCCACTCGAAGCTCTCCTCGACCTTCAAGAAGCGCACGGTGTGTTCGAGGATCTGCGCCATCTTGCCCGCCCACAGTTCGGTGGCGGGCTCCGACTCGATGCACACGATGCTGCGCACCCGCTCCGGTTTCGCCACCGCGTAGCTGTACGCGAGGGTGCCGCCGAAACTGTTGCCCACCAGGTGAACGGGCCGGTCGAGGTCGAGCTGGACCAGCAGGTCGTCGAGGTCGGCGACGAAGTCCGCGATCGTGTACCCGCGTTCGGGACGCTCGGTCTTGCCGTGCCCGCGCAGGTCGTAGCTGATCACGTCCACCCCGGCGGCGGCGACCGGCGGGGCCAGCGTGAGGTAGAAGCTCGCCAGGCTGTCGGTGCCCATCCCGTGCAGGAACACCACGGTCTCCGTACCGCCGCCGGGGACGAGCTGCACGTTGGTGCGCAGCCCGTTGACGGTCATCGTCGGCACCGCCTCACCCCCGTTCGCCGAGGCGGGCGGCCACGTAGTCCGCGATGTCGCCGACCCGGAGGCCGATGACGTCGTCGAGATCCTTCTCCGCCAGGAACTCCGCGAGGTTGACGTCCTCGCCGAAGAACTCGGCGAGGATGCTCGCAAAGGTCACCAGGTCGATGCTCTCCAGCCCGAGGTCCTCGTGGAAGGTGGTCCGCGGGGTGATCTCGATGCCGAGGACGTCGACGTCCCCGACCAGTTCTCTCAGCAACTCGGCCACGGTGCCGAAGACCGACGTCGGGCTCTGCTGTTCGATCGTCATTGCTCTACTCCTGTTCCTACCCGCGATTCCAGGCCACCACGTACCCCGGGATTCCGGCGAACTCCGCGCCGACGCCGATCTCCTCGGCCAGCCCCGCCAACTCTCCTTCGGCCCGGACCGCGATCCGGGGCGGCGCCCCATCCGCTTCCCGCACCAGCGCGACCGCGACCTCTCCCGCCGACGCGACGGCCACCGCGAGCGGCGGCAAGGTCCGGCCGTGGACCCCGGTCACCCTGGTGCCGTCGGCGCTCACCCGGAGCTCGGCCGGATAGACGCCGTCCAAGCCGAGTTTCGCGCGGACCGCGTCCTTGACCGCGATCCGTTCCAGCAGCCAGCCACGCTGCCGCCGGGGCGCGCAGGCGGCGAACTCCGCGCGCTCCTCGGCGCCGAGGTAGATGCCGGCGTAGATGTCACGCGCGGCCGGGCTCGGCCACCGGTCGGTGACCACCGTCCAGCCACCGTGGTGGTCCTCGGCCAGCCGGTGCCGGTCCGGGAAGGCGTAGACCCGGTGGGCGGGCCGGTCGCACGGGAACCGGATGTCCCGCCACTGCTCGATCCTGGCCAGCACGACACCGTCCCGCACCAGTTCGGCGTCCATCTCCAGCACGTCCGGCCGCGGCAGACGGACCCGGACCACGCAGCCGACCGTGGTGCCCGGCACCGGTTCCGGGCCGTACCAGGTGATCCGGCCCATCGACGTCGGGAACGCCAGCAGCGCGTCCGCCTTGGTCGCCATCAGCCAGCAGCCCAGCAGCTGGCCGACGTTGTCCAGCAGCGCGCCGGGCGCCGACGGGACGACGAGGTCGCCGCGGATGTGCCGTTCACCGAGCCCGACGAGTTTGGCGAGCCCTTGGTAGGCGGGGCCGTGGAACATCTCGCGGCGCGAGTAGATCTCGGCGGCGGTCAACGGCGGCGCGGTTTCCGGCCCCGGCGAGGGAGACGGCCGGGGCGCTGCCGGATACCGCCGAGCCAGATGGACGTCCATACTGGCGTGCGGTCCTATTTGGACACTGATCCGGTCGCCCTCACGGGTCATCGACAGTGGCACGCGTGCCGCCGGGGCGGCGATCAGCCACCGGGAGAACGCCGCGTTGCTCACGCCGGTCGCGACCGTGCCCGGCCAGGCCCGTTCCGCCTCCCGGCAGGCCAGGTCGACCAGCGTCGTCGCGGGCACGGTGGGCCGGTAGTCCGCCTCCTCCGGCCAGCCCTCACGCTGCCGAAAGAAGCGGTGGTCGACCAGGTAAGGCATCGTGGCGAGCGAGGCGTCCACAGTGGACTCGACCGTACGTCGCGCGGCCGCGTTGGCCACGGTCGCGGCCGCTTGCCGGGTCTCGGCGAGCAGCGCGGTGAACTCCGCGACGATCGCGTCCGGTATCCCGTCGGCCAGGTCGGGAAGCTCGCCGACGCTCTCGAACAGGCCCTTGACGTCGCCGTCGACCGAGAGCAGCGTGCCCGCCGTGTCGATCCGGGTCCGGCGCGGCTCCAGCGCGTCGAACGCGGGCCGTCCGCCCTCCACCCAGACCGCGGTGGCCACCCGCCGCAGCTGGGCGAGCCCCGGCCTCGTGCCGGAGGACGCCGGGATGACCAGGTGCGGACGCGTGCCCAGCGTGTCCGACACGAACGAGCCGACCTGCCCGGCGCCTGCCTGCACGAACACCCGGGCGCCGTCGGCGTAGAGCGCGTCCACGAGTTCCCGGAACCGGACCTTGCGCACCAGATGGGCCAGGTACAGCTCGCGGACCTCCACCGGATCCGCGGGATACGGCCGTGCCGTGGTCGCCGACCAGACGGGGATCCGCGGCGTCTTAAGGTCCAGTTCCGCGGCGAGCCGGGTGAACGGGCCGAGCCGGGAGCGCATCAGCGGGGTGTGGAACCCGGAGCGGAACGGCAGTGTCCTGGCGACGACGCCGTGCTGCGTGCACAGCTTGGCGAGCCGGGCGGCGGCCGCCGGATCGCCGCACACGATCGTCTGCCGCGGCGCGTTCTCGTGCGAGATCATCAGTTCCGGTTCGGCGCCGAGCAGCGCCTCCGCCCGTTCCGCGGAACAACCGAGCACCAGGAATTCGGCGTCCGGCAGGGTGAATCCCTGCGGCCAGTACCGGTTCAGCATGTCCTCTGTGGACTGTCCTGGGTACATCCCGGCCGCCTGCATCGCGGTCCACTCCCCGACGCTGTGCCCGGCGAGCAGATCCGGCTTGACGGCGAGGCGCCGCAGCGCGGTGTCGAGCAGCAACCCGACCTGCGAAACACTCGACGCGCGCGCGAGCACGCTCGCCGTCGACCACTCGGGCCGCTCCAGGCCGAAGTGCCGGGCGACGTCGGCGCAGCGCGGCTCCGCGTCCGCTTCCAGTCCCGGGTAGATGAACGCGGTCTTCGCCCCGGCCTGCTCCAGCAGAGGCGCCGTGCCGCACCAGATGTCGTTGGGACCGTGCCAGGATCCGCCCTCGGCCGCGACCTTCGCGAGCACCCGGCGCGCGACTTCCAGCCGTTTCTCGGTCGGCCCGACGATCCCGATCCGGCACGGGCCGTTCCCGCCGGATTCCGGATCCGGGCGGTCGAGGAGGTCGCGCAGCCCGTCCGGAGTGGACGCCGCGAGGCGCAGGATCCGCTCGGGTTCCCCGGTCACCTTCGCCCGGCGCGGACGGGTCGGCGCCGGATCGGCTTCCTCCAGCACCACGTGGGCGTTGACGCCGCCGAAGCCGAAGGCGTTGACCGCCGCCCGGCGGGGGACGTCGCCCGCCTGCCACTGCTCAGCGGCGGACAGGGTCCGGAACCTGGTCTTGTCCAGCAGCGGACTCGGATCGGCGCAGTTCAGGGTCGGCGGCAGGACGGCGTGATGCAGCGCGAGCGCCGCCTTGACCAGCCCGGCGGCCCCGGCGGTCGGCATGGTGTGCCCGATCATCGCCTTCACCGCGCCGATGACGGCGCGCGGTCCCTCCGGCGGGCCGAACACCTCGGCGAGGGTGGCCAGTTCGGCCGCGTCCCCGGCAGGCGTCGCGGTCCCGTGCGCCTCCAGCAGGCCGAGCGCGCCGGGCGCGGTGGGATCGAGGCCCGCCGACGCCCACGCGCGGCGCAGCGCCAGGGTCTGCCCCGCCACGGCCGGGCTGAGCAGGCTCGCGCCCTTCCCGTCGCTCGACGTCCCCGAGCCCCGCAGCACCGCGTAGACCCGGTCGCCGTCGCGGCGCGCGTCGTAGAACCGTTTCAGCACGACGATCGCGGTGCCCTCGCCGATCAGCAAGCCGTCCGCGTCCCGGGAGAACGGGCTGATCCGCTGGCTCGGTGACAGCGCGCCGAGCTGGGTGAACATCGACCAGAGCGTGTCGTCGTGGCAGTGGTGCACGCCGCCCGCCAGGACGACGTCACAGCGGCGACGGGCGAGCTCGCCGATCGCCTGGTCCACCGCGAGCAGCGAGGACGCGCAGGCGGCGTCCACCGTGTACGCGGGGCCGCCGAGGTCCAGGCGGTTGGCGACGCGTGACGCGGCGAGGTTCGGCACCAGCCCGATCGCGGTGTCGGGCCGGAACTCGCCGAGCGGTTCCAGCAACGCCTCCCGGAGCCTGTCGAGCATTTCCGGCCGCGCCGACGGGAGGAGTTCCCGGACGGCGCCGGTGATCTGGCGGACCGACCGGACACGCTGGTCGAATCGCTGGAGCCCGGGCGAGAGGTAGCCGCCCCTGCCGAGGATCACGCCCACGCGTTCGAGGTCGCCCAGCCGTCGCAGGCCACCGGCGTCCTCGACCGCGGAAGCGGCCACGGCCAGCGCGACCAGCTGGTCCGGTTCCATCCCGCTGACGGAGCTGGGGGCGATGCCGAGCGCCGTCGCGTCGAAGTCCAGGCTGTCGGCGACGAAGCCGCCGCGCCGCCCATAGGTGCGGTCGGGGGTCCGACCGTCACCGTCGTGGAAACTCGGATCCCAGCGGTGCGGCGGGATCTCGGTGATCGAGTCGGCGCCGGAGACGATGTTCCGCCAGTATTCGTCCACAGTGGACGCGCCGGGGAGGAACACGCCCATCCCGACGATGGCTACCTGCTCCTGGTTCACCACAGCTTGATTCACCACAGCGACGCCGTGTAGAGCACCGAGCGGACGTCGGCCGGACCGTAGGCCAGCTCGCGCAAGAGCGCGGCGGTGCCTTCGTCCGGATCGATCAGCGCGACCTCGCGGCGTTCGTACTCACGCGCCAGCTCCGGGGACACCATGCCGGCGTGGTCGTCCGAAGGCGCCCACGGTCCCCAATGGACGGTCAGCGCGCGGCAGCCGGTGCGGTCGGCCCACTGCTCGCCCAGGGTCTCCAAAGCGTCGTTCGCCGCCGCGTAGTCGGTCTGCCCCCGGTTGCCCAGCACGGCGGCGATGCTGCCGAAGAAGGTCACGAAACCGGGGCGGACGCCGAAGTGCTCCAGGGCGTCGAGCAGCGCCCGCGCACCGTCCACTTTGGTCCCGTAGACCGTGCGGAACGAGTTCTCGTCCTTGTCCGCCATCAGTTTGTCGTCGATCACCCCGGCCGCGTGGACGACGCCGTCGATCCGGCCGTAGCGGGTGTGCAGATCCTTGACCACCTGCCGGACGGCGGCTCCGTCACGCACGTCGAGCGACCGGTACGCCGCGGTACCCCCGGCCGCGCCGATCTGATCGAGTGTCCTTGCGATCTCGCGCTGGGCCAGCACGGCGCGGACCCGGCGTTCGATGTCCACCAGCGAACCGCCGCGCGCGGCCAGGGCCGAACGCATCCCCGGCGCGTCGCCGGGCAGGTCTTCGTCGCCGGGTTCGGCCGGCCACGGGGTGCGCCCGGCCAGTTCGATCCGGCAGCCGCTCGCCGCCAGCGCGACCGCCGCCCGCGCGGTGATCCCGCGGGCGCCGCCGATCAGCAGCAGCACCGAATCCTGGTCGAGACCGAGTGCCTTGACCTCGCCGCCGCCGGGACCCGCGCCCGCGTAGGCGACCGAGCCCAGAGAGCCCGCGGACGGCTCGAAAGCCGCTCGCCCGGCGGTGTCGTAGCGCACCGCGGCGGGCCCGTCGGCGATCACTTCCTCCAGCACGATCCGCGCGAGGTCCACCGTGGACTCCAGTTCGACGAGCCTGGTCGGCTCGCTCCGCTCCCGGGCCGCGGCGCGGACGAGACCGCGCAGCCCGGCGGTGTGCCAGGACCCCGGCCTCGCCACCACGACCACCGCGCCCTTGGCGCTTTTGAGCCGGGCGAAGACCTGCGCCGCGACCGGTTCTTCAGCGTCGGACAACGGGTTCAGCACGAGGACGATGTCGGCGTCGTCCCGCTCCGCCGGGATGGCACCCGCCTCGGCGAACACCGCGCGGACCGACTCGGCCAGGTCCTCCTGGCCGGGTTCGAAGCTCACCGCGACCGTCTTGCCCCGCACCTTGGTGAGGTCGGGCTTTCCGAGCGGAGCCGCCACCCGGCCGATCAGGTAGCGACCGGGCGCGCTCCCCACCGGTGCCGCGGCGGGGGCCGGTGCCGCGGTGACCGGGGCCGCCGGTTCGAGCCACTTCCGCAGCCTGGCGGCCAAAGCGCTCGCCGTTCGGTCGCGGCTGAGCTGATCCTGGGCGTCGTCGTGCACCCGCCCCGAGAGGCCGAGCTTCGACAGCAACGAGCCCGCGATCTCGGTGCGTTTGATCGAGTCGATGGAGAGATCCGCTTCGAGGTCGAGATCGGCGTCGATCATCTCGGCGGGATAGCCGGTGCGTTCGCTGATCGCGCCGATCACGGTGGCCAGGACATCCGTGACGACGGCCTCCGGCTCCGGCTCGACGACGGGCGCGGCCACAGCGGGCACAGCGGGTGCCTCGACCGGCGGCAACAGCGCCGGGACCACCGGGGCCTGCACCACCGGGGCCGGGGCGAGCGGCGTGGTGCCGAGGTAGCCCAGCATCACGTCCCGTTGCGCCGCCAGCAGTTCGCGGCTGGTGCGGAGGAATTCGACGACGGCCTGGTCACGACCGGGCGTGGGCTGGTTCATGGTCGTCCTCGGGATTCGTCGGGCGGGCACGAGCCCATGGGCGGGGACCTCGCCGCCGGGCGCGCGGACGGTCTGGCCGTCCACGGTCCAGGCGGGCTTCGGAAGCGGGCCGACGCGGACACGTCCGCGGAAAAGCCGTTCGGTGCGCACGTCGACGCCGGTGAGCGCCAGACGGGCGAGTGCCGTGAGGAGTCCGCGCAGGCCCGGGCCGCCGGGGTCGCACGCGATCACGGTGTACGGCCGGTCGCCGAGGATGTCCCTGGCCAGCCGGGAAAGCACCTGCCCCGGTCCGACCTCGACGAACGTGCGCGCGCCCGCCGCGTACATGTCCTCGATCAGCTCGACGAAACGCACCGGCGAACCGATCTGCGCGGCCAGTTCCGCGCGGACCTCCCCGGCCTCGTACGGCCGGGCGGTGCGGTTCGACCACACCGGCCGGCCGGGCTCGCCGACCTCGGCGTTGTCGAGATCGACGGCGAACACGTCGCTCGCGCCCGACACCAGTGGACTGTGGAAGGCACAGGCGACGGGGATCCGCTTGGCCCCGATCCCCTGGCCCCGAAGGACGCGGACGGCTTCATCGACGGCGGCCGTCGGTCCGGAAAGGACGGTCTGCCCCGGCGCGTTGTGGTTGGCCAGGACGACGTCCGGGTGGTCGAGGGCGGCGGCCAGTTCGTCACGGGACGCCTTCACCGCGGCCATCGCGCCCGGGTCGGCACCCGCGACCTCGGCGATCGAGCGGGCCCTTGCCCGGCTGAGCGCGACCAGGGTCGGGGTGTCGAACGCGCCGGCGACCGACAGCGCGGACAGCTCGCCGTAGCTGTGCCCCGCCAGCAGATCCGGCCGGACGCCGAGGTCGGCGAGCAACCCGCACAAGGCCGATTCGACGAGCCCGAGCGCGGGCTGCGCGACCCGCGTGTCCTTGAGCGCCTCGTCCTGCGCCGCGCGTGCCTCCTCGGTGAAGGCGCGCGGCGGGAAGGTGGTCGCGGCGACGTCGGGGGCGAGCCGCAGGACGTCGGCCAGCTCCGGGAAGTGCACGAACAGATCCGCCAGCATTCCCGTCCGCTGGCTGCCCTGGCCGGGGAACAGGAACGCGACCTTGCCCGCTTCGGTGTCGCCCGCAGTGAGCCCGCCGCCATTTTCAGCGGCCTCGCACAGTTCCGCGACGTCGCTCGCGACGACCGCGAGCCGCACCGGCGCGGAACCGTCCCGCTCGGCGGCGAGCGCGGCGATCTCCCGCAACGGACGGCCTTCGTTCGCCGCCAGCAGGTCCCGCAACGTGGCGCGGGCGCTCTCGACATCGGGGCCGCGGAGCAGGACCAGTTCGGCGTCCCAGTCTCGCGGTCCGTGCCGCCGTCCTGGCGGGACTCCCGGCGCGGCGAGCACCGCGTGGAAGTTGGTCCCACCGAACCCGAACGCGCTCACTCCGGCGAACTCGCGGCCGCGCGGAACCGGCATCGGCCGGGCACCGGTGGAGAAGGTGAAGGGACTGCTCTCGGCGTCCCAGGCGGGGTTCGGCCTGTTCAGGTGCAGCGTGGGCGGCACGACCTCGTGCCACAGCGCCAGCGCCGCCTTCATCAGGCCCGCCAGCCCCGCGGCGCATTTCGTGTGCCCGATCTGGCTCTTGACGGAACCCAGCGCGCAGGCGCCCGGTCCGGCTCCCGCGTCGAGGAAGAACTCGGTGAGCGTGGTCAGTTCCGTGGCATCGCCGACGACCGTGCCGGTGCCGTGCGCCTCGACCAGCGAGACGTCCGCCGGGGACACTCCGGCGTCGCGATAGGCCCGTTCCAGTGCCCGCCGCTGCCCCTCGGGACGCGGCGCGGTGAGGCCGAGCGCCTTGCCGTCGCTGGCCGCGCCGACGCCCTTGACCACGGCGTAGACCCGGTCTCCGTCGCGTTCGGCGTCGGCCCGCCGCTTGAGCACGAGACACGCGACGCCTTCGCCGAGCGCGATCCCGTCCGCCCCCGAGTCGAACGGACGGCACCGGCCGGTCGGCGACAGGGCGCCCGCGGAGGTGAACATGAGGTAGTCGTTGACGCCGTTGTGCAGGTCGACCGCGCCGCACAGGACCATCGAGCTCGTACCCGACCGCAGTTCCTTCACCGCGAGGTCCAGCGCCGCCAGCGACGAACCGCACGCGGCGTCCACGGTGTAGTTGGTGCCGCCGAGGTCGAGCCGGTTGGCGATCCGGCCGGAGATGACGTTGGCGAGCGTGCCGGGGAACGAGTCTTCGGTCAGTTCCGGCAGTTGCGCGAGCAGCTCGTCCGGGACGTCTTCGAGATAGCTGGGCAACAGCGCGCGCAGGACACCGGCGTTGGCCAGGTCTCCCCCGGCTTCGGCGCCGAAGATGACGCTGGTGCGCTCCCGGTCGAAGCCGCCGTCGCCGTAGCCCGCGTCTTCGAGCGCGCGGCGCGCCGTCTGCAACGACACGAGCTGGGCCGGGTCGATGCTGCCCATCGACTTCGGCGGGATGCCGTACGCGAGCGGGTCGAAATCCACCGGCGGCAGGAAACCGCCCCATTTCGACGTCGACTGGTCCGCGTAGACCTCCTTGTCCCAGCGCTGATCCGGCACCTCGGTGACGGCGTCCGCGCCGCGCAGGACATTGGCCCAGAAGGCCGGAAGATCGGCCGCGCCCGGGAAGACGCAGGCCATACCGACGATCGCGACGTCACTGTCCACAACGGACTCCTCAGCCGGGACACGGGCGGCGAGCAGGTCCGCCGCGCCGTCGGTGACCTCCCGGTGCAGCGTGGCGATGTCGGTACGCCGCTCGCGCAAGACCGTCACCTGGCCGGCCATGTACATCCCCTCGGCGAGCTGGCCGAGGGTGTCGACCTCGACGAGAGCGTCGCCTTCGCGCCGGATGCCCTTGCTCGCTATCCGCAGCCGTCCGGTGTTCAGCTCCTCCAGCCGTTGCCAGCTCTCCTGCGGCGGGACCCCGTCCGCGCGGAGGCCGGCCTTCAGCGCGGCGAACTCGTCGGTGTACGGGCTGGGCAGGCACCGGGTGAGGTGCCCGGGCGCGGTCTCCAGGGTGACCGTGGACCCGGCGCCGAGCACCCGGTCCTGGAAGGCCCCGGTGATGGCGCCGTGGGTGACGGCTTCCTCGGTGAACAGGTACGCGGTGCCCATGAGGACGCCGATGCCGGTGAGCGGCTCCGCCATCGCCGAGACCATCGCGGCGGACCTGGCGTCGTGGATCCCGCCCGCGAACAGCACCTCGACGTCCTCGGCGCCGTGCTCGCGCAGGACGTCCAGCTGCTGCTCCCACAGCACGAAACTCGATCGCGGGCCGATGTGCCCGCCGCATTCTGCGCCCTCGAAGACGAACCGGCGGACGCCGGCTTCGAGGAACTGCCGCAGGAGGATCGGTGACGGCACATGGAGGAAGGTCGCGATCCCGTCGGCCTCCAGCGCCTTGGCCTGCGCGGGTTTACCGCCCGCGATGAGCACGCAGCGCGGGCGCGCTGCCCGGACGGCCACGAGCTGCTCGGCGCGCAGTTCCTCCGGGACGAACCCGAGGATGCCCGCGCCCCAAGGCCTGTCTCCGAGCGCTTCGGCGGTGCGGCCGAGCAGTTCGGCGGTCTTGGCGCCGTTCGCGGTGGCCACCGCGACGAACGGGAACCCGTCGTGCTCGGCGACGGCGGCGGCGAAGCCGGGCTGGTCGCTCACCCGCGTCATCGGTCCCTGCACGACCGGCAGGCGGGTCCCCAGCGTGCGGCACAGCCGTACGCCTTGGCCAGAGGGGCTCGCCTGCGGCGGCGTCGCGAGGGAACGCACGACGGATCGGACAGCGCTTTCCGCGTCCTCGAAGCGATTCGCGAACAACGCCGCGAGCCCGTCGTCGGCCCTGAGCAGTTCTTTTCGGGCTGCCTCGGGCACGTCGGCCTCGGGAAGCAGGCCGAGTCCGTCGAGGACCACACCCGCCGCGCCCCCGGCGAGCGCCGCCACCGCGGTCCGCGGCCCGATGCCCCCGTACGCCCACACCGGGACGTCGTCGCCGAACCGCTCCAGCAGGCGCTGGAGCAGGACGAACGTGGTGAGGTCCGAGCCGCCCGCCTCGGCTCCCTTCGCCACCAGACCTGAGGCGCCGGCGCCGAGCATCCGGACGGCCTGCTCGACGCCGGTCACCTCGGCCAGCACGGGGAGGTCGCCCTTGCCCTGCCGAACTGCCCCTTCGGCCAGCAGGACGAGCCCCGCGCCGCTCTCCCGCACCTCTTCGTCCCGCACGTGGTGGCCCGCCGGGATCCGGACCCCGAACGGGAACCTGCCGTCCATTGTGGACCCTAGTTCCACGATGCCGAGACCGCCGCCCCTGGCGACGGCGGCCGCCAGCCCCGGATCCGGACGTCCGAGCGGGTTGACGCCGAGTACCCGCGTGCGCGCCGTCGCATGACTCACCGGCGGACCTCCTGTTCGGCTGGGCTGGTCGAACCTCGCCGGGTTCGGCGATCTTCAGCGGGATTCCCAAGAAATAACCTACTTGCCGCAGAGAGCGCAATACTCTCGCGACAAAACTCGGAAAACAAGGGAACGCATGCTAAAGTCCGGCGCCGGAAACAAATATGTCGACACGATCAGAACAGGCCGCTGACCTGCACTTTTATCATCCGTATCGCATATTTCGACAAGACGTCGCTCACCGGCGTGACAAAACAGAAGAATTGTCATCGAAAGCAGACGAAATAACCATGGAGCGCATGTGGAAGTGACAGGACGAGTCGTCGTGCTGACCGGCGCGGCACACGGTATCGGCGCCGCCATGGCCCGGCGGTTCGCCGCCGAGGGCGCCGCCGGAGTGGTGGTCTCCGACCTCGACCTCGAGGCCGCGGAGAAGGTCGTCGCCGAGATCACGGCCTCGGGTGGTACCGCGGTCGCGCGCCACGCCGACGCGTCGTCCAAAGAGGACTTGAAGATGCTGGTGGCCGAGGCCCGCACGGAGTTCGGGCCGGTGGACCTGTTCTGCTCCAACGCCGGCGCCGCGTTCGGCACGGGCGTGCACGCGGCCGACGAACAGTGGTCGCGGTCGTGGGCGATCAACGTCATGCAGCACGTGCACGCGGCGCAGGTCGCGCTGCCGGCGATGTTGAGCCGGGGTCACGGATATCTGCTGATCACGGCCTCGGGAGCGGGTCTGCTGGGCACCCCGGGCGACGCGCCGTACTCGGTGACCAAACACGCGGCCGTCGGGCTCGCCGAATGGCTGGCCATCACTTACCGGCCGCGCGGGGTGCGAGTCAGCGCGCTGTGCCCGCTCGGCGTGCGGACCGCGTTGCTGGAGCCGGGGATCGCCGCCGGGCATCCCGCCGCGCTCGCGATCGCCGCCGCGGCGCCGCTGCTGGAACCGGAGGACGTCGCGGAGGCCGTCATACACGGCCTGGCGTCGGAGGAATTCCTGATCCTGCCGCACGAATCGGTACGGGAGACCTACGCCCGCAAGGCGGCCGGTCTCGACGAATGGATCGACCGCACCATCCTCGAAACCGGCGCGCGGAAGAGGTGACCATGGAGTACCGCAGGCTCGGCGCGAGCGGGTTGTCCGTCAGCGAGGTCTCCTACGGCAACTGGCTCACGCACCGCGACGGCGCGGAATGCGTCCAAGCCGCGCTGGACGCGGGCGTCACGACCTTCCACACCGCCGCCGCCTGGGACGGCGGCGCGGCCGAAGAGAACCTCGCCGCGGCACTGGGCCACGCGCGCCGCGACGATCTCGTCCTGTGCACCGGCGTCTTCTGGCCCGAAGGCCCCGGTGTCAACGACGCGGGCCTCAGCCGCAAGCACCTGACCACGTCACTGCACGGATCGCTGCGGCGCCTGCGCACCGACCACATCGACGTCTATCAACTGTTGCGGTTCGACTACCGCACCCCGCTGGAGGAGACGTTCCTCGCGCTTTCGGATCTGGTGCGGCAGGGGAAGATCCTCTACGCGGGCACCGCGGAATGGACCGCGGAGCAGTTGCTGGAGGCCCGGCAGCTGGCCGAGCGGTACGGCGTCCCGCTCGTGGCGAACCAGCCGCACTACTCGATGCTGTGGCGGGTCGCCGAGGCCCAGGTGATGCCGGTGTGCGAACGCGCGGGGATCGGCCAGTTCGCTTCGGTCCCGCTCGCGCAGGGGGTGCTGACCGGCAAGTACCGGCCGGGCGAGATCCCGCCGGACTCGCGAGCCGCGAAGGCGGGCGACGCCCGGCCGCTGCTCCTGCCGGACCTCCTCGACCGCGTCGCCATGCTGCGCGGCGTCGCCGACGAGGCCGGGCTGACCATGGCGCAGCTGGCGCTCGCGTGGACGTTGCAGCACAACACCGTCGCGTCGGTGGTGACCGGGGCGAGCAATGCCGCCCAGGTGACCGAGAACGCGAAGGCGTCCGGAGTGGTGCTGGACCTCGACGCGCTGACGCGGATCGATCACCTCCTGGGGAGTTTCGTGCAGACGGATCCCCGGCTGACCTGGTCGCCGCCCGCGGCTTGGTGACGGCGCGGTGACGCCCGGGTCGCGGTAGCGCGACGGGCCGGGTGGCATCCTGCTTTCGCCTGGTACCACGAGCTGACCAGCGAAAGCGCCGGATGCCCCCACCTGTGAAGGTCCGCGGTCCGCGACCGCCCACCCTGACCGCGTCGCCGGCGGTCCGGCCACGCCGCCCGGAAACCCCCTGCGCGATGGCTCCGGGTGCGGCCGACGTGGTCCGTGCCCGCGCGCAGCTGGGCAACGCGGCCGTGACCGCGGCGATGGGCGGCCCGCCGGGTGGCGCCGGGGCCAGACCGTCCGCGTGGACCGCGCAGATGCTGCTGGCCGGACAGCGGCTGGTGGGCAACCAGGCCATCGCGAACCAGGCGACGGCGCCTGCCCAGCCCGCTCCGGCTTCGGCTCCGGCTCCGGCTCCGGTCAAGCCTCGGCCTGCGCCGAAGAAGCCGCCGACCACACGGAAGACCGAGGCGCGGCCCGCGTCCGCCCCGGACAAGGATCCGGCGAAGGACAAGGCGCCCGAAGAGCGCCCGGAGAAGGGTGCCAAGAAGGAAAAGGGCACCGGCCCACGCTCGCCGGGCGCCGACCCGAAGTTCCAGGCGCTGAAGAAGGACGTCGACACCAAGAAGAAGGCTGTCGGAGCGAGCCACCCGCCGGCGGCCACGGAAGCGGGCGCGGCTCAGGAAGCCGCGGAAGCCCCTTCCGACGACCAGGAAGCCCGTGGCAAGGCAGCACACGCCGAGGACATGAACGCCGCCCAGCCGAAGGAGTTCGACAAACAGGAGTTCATCCGGGCGGTCAAGAAGGCGATAGCCGACAAGGCCCCGAAGAACCTGGACGAGGCGGACAAGTTCGGCGAGTCGGGCAAGGCCGGAGAGGTCAAGAACGAGGTTCAGGGCAAGGTCGGCGAGGGCAAGGACGCCTCGGCGCAAGAGATCGCCGAAACGACCGCGGCACCACCGGAACCGGCGGCGGACGCCAAACAAGTCGTGCCCATGGCCGCGGACAAGGTGCCGGGCAAACCGGGCGCCCCGAACCCGGCCCAGGCGGCGCCGGACCGGCTGCCCCCTGCGGCCACCGACATGTCGGCGGGCCCGGAGCAGGTCGAAGCGCAGATGGCGGGCGCTCAGGTCACCGAACAGCAGTTGTCGTTCAAGAACTCCCGCGAACCGCAGTTCGACAAGGCGGTCAAAGAGAAAAAGACCCTGGAAGCCCACTCGGAGGCCGCCCCGAAGAAGCTGCGCGCCGACGAGTCCGGCGAGCTCAAACAGGTCAAGAACACCGCCGCCGCACAGGGTTCCACCGCGATGGCGGGCATGCTCAACACCCGCGTGACCACCGGCCGGCAGGTCGGCACCGGCAAGAAAGGCACCAAGAAGACCGACGAGGACAAACGCAAAGAGGTCACCGGCCTGCTGCAGAAGGTCTTCGACCAGACCAAGACCGACGTCGAGAAAATCCTGGAGGACCTGGACAAGACTGTCGACGATCAGTTCACCACCAAGGAAAAGAAGGCGAGGGACCGCTTCACCCGCGAACACGAAGAAGGCATGGAGCGGTACAAGGACGAGCGCTACAGCGGGTGGACGGGCAAGGCCCGGTGGGTGCGGGACCTGTTCGCGGGGCTCCCCGAAGAGGCCAACCGCATCTACGAACGCGCGAGGGACACCTACCTGGCGGCGATGGACCAGATCATCACCGAGATCGCCGACACGGTGGAAGCCGAGCTGAAACGCGCCAAGGACCGTATCGCCGCGGGGCGCAAGGAACTGAAGGCGGCGGTCGACAAACTCCCCGCCGACCTGAAGGCCATCGGCCGCGAGGCGGCGACCGAGTTCGAAGGCAAGTTCGACGAGCTCAAGGACACTGTCGACGAAAAGGGCACCGAGCTCGTCGACACCCTGGCCACCAAGTACACCGAGGCGGTCAAGGCGGTGGACGCCGAGATCGCCGCCGAGAAGGAGAAGAACAAGGGCCTGGTGGCCAAGGCGGCCGACGCGATCGGCGGCGCCATCAAGGCCATCATCGAACTGGGCCGCATGCTGATGGGCGTCCTCCGCAAGGCGGTGTCGGCCATCGGCGCCATCCTGAAGGACCCGATCGGTTTCCTGGGCAACCTGGTCACCGGCGTCGGCGGCGGGCTGAAGCTGTTCATGAAGAACGCGGGCCGTCATCTGCAAGGCGGCGTCCTCGCCTGGCTTCTGGGCACCGGCGGGGCGATCGGCCTGCAACTGCCCGCGACGTTCGACATCCTCGGCATCCTGACCTTGATCGCCATGCTCTTGGGCCTTTCGTGGCCGAACATCCGCGCCCGCCTGGCCCGCCGGGTCCCCAACCAGGCTCTCGTGGCGGCGGAAACCGCGATCCCGCTGGTCTCACAGGTCAAAGGCCGGGGCGTCGCAGGCATGTGGGGCGACCTGAAGACCAGAGTCGGCGATCTGAAGAAGAACCTGATCACCAACCTGGTCTCCTACTTGCTGCCCACCATCATCATCGCGGGCATCACGTGGATCGTGTCCCTGTTCAACCCCGCGTCGGCGTTCATCCGCGCCTGCAAGATGATCATCGACATCATCCGCTTCGTCGTCACCAACGCCCGTCAGATCATCGCCTTCGTCAACGCGGTCCTCGACGCGGTGCTGGCCATCGCCCGAGGCGGCACCGGCGGCGTCCCCGCCTTGGTGGAACGCGCCCTGGCCCGCGCGATCCCCGTCCTCATCGGCGCTCTGGCGGCCCTGCTCGGCATCGGGGGTATCGCCGGCAAGGTGAAGCAGATCTTCCAGAAGATCGCCCGTCCGGTGAACAAGGCCATCGACTGGGTCATCACCAAGATCGTCGGCTTGATCAAGAAGTTGTGGGCCAAGATCAAGCCCAAGAAGCCGAGGCGGCCCAGGCGTCCCGCTGACCGCAGGGTGCCCAGTCGGCCTCGCAAACCCGGCCGCCCCGGGAAGCCGAGGAAGCAGCGGCCTGACCGAAAGGGCAAGCCCAGAAAAGACAAGGCCAAGGCCGACAAGGCAAAGAAAGAGGACCGGCTGAAGAAAGCGGTCGCCGCGATCGAGCCTCTGGTGCGTCGTCTGCTCACCAGAGGTGTAACCCCACCCCGCTTCCGTGCGCAACTGGCGCTATGGCGCCTGCGGTACAGGTTGTCGGCTCTCGTAGCGGACCCCGGCGGGCACATCACCGCTCGGATCAACCCGTCGATGAGGGTGCCGGGCACTCATCGGAAGATCACGGCTGCCGAACTTTCGAGGTTACTCACGCCCATATTCACCGAGGCAGAACGAGAGTACGAGCGGCTTGTCAGACAAACACCCCAGTTCACGGCCGCAGAGCAGGCATGGGCGGCCGGTCAGCCCGGAGCGCTCACCGGCTTAAGTCGCTTCGAGCAGTCCCGCATAATCGGACAGACGCCACCAAGCAAGAAAGTTCAGGCCCCGGTCCAGGACGTCTCCACATTTTCTTCCGTTCTCCCCCCGTCCTGGCAGCCCGGAATGGCAGGCAAAGTCAACTGGCTCGGCAGGCTCGAAAAGTACTCTCCGAAGATGGCCGCCGATATCTATTCGCGTGCCGCCAAGGTGGGAATATCCCCGGCTATCGTCCGCTTCGTACTCAGCACCGGATCTCCCCAGGACATCGCCAATCTGCAGAACCGCATGACAAGCGGCACTCTGGCAGAACAGAGAAAGTTCCTCTCAGCCCTGCGCCGGCTCGAGTTCCTGATTCACACGACAGAACCTGCCCGGCGGCCGGGCATCGCGATATCGACGGCGATGTCAGCGACAATGCTGGGCACAGGTCACGCAGAGCTCACGGATGTCCTGTGGGGACGACTTGCCCCGATGGCTCCGGGCGGTGCACAAGCGAAGGGGAAACCCACAGCGCGCGACCTCCCCCCGGGGACCTCCACTCGCTACCCGACGGAGCAGGCACTCGCCGAACGGCTACGGCACAGGCGCGTGGGCGCCATCATCATGGCGCTACTCGACACCGCGACCAAACCGAACATCATCGTTGCCGCCTCCGGGCACGACCTCCACCCACTGGCCAACGCGATTCGCGACTGGCTGACGACTCGACTGACCCGGCACCCGACACCCGACCAACTCGCTGCCGCTTCGGCTAGACTCCGCGCCGAGCTAGTCGCGTTCCTCGCCAGCTACTCCGGAAGGTCACGATGAAACGCCGACATCACGTCCTGCGTCCGGGCACGGACGAGGACATGGTCGATCTGGTGGAGGATGAACTTTTCGCTCTCCACCGCCTTGGCTACCCGGACTACACCATGGAGAACATCCAAGGTGATCTGTCGCTGGCCGGACACATCTTTCTGGCGTCGCCCGCTGATCCGATGATCACCGTCGTCAGGGACGCGAGCGTCGACACCTGGTATTTAGCAGTCGAAGGTCAGGACGATCCGGTCGACCGGATGGCCGATGCCCTGACCGGACGCTTACCGATGATCGAGGTCGACGAGCTTCGCCAGGCCAGTGGCAGTCAGGACGCGACGCCACGAGATCTCGTGCGTCTATCCTTGGGAAGCTCTCAAGAGGCCGATGAAAACACGATTGAAATCTTTACTTCCTGGCTTCACTCCAATCGACCAGAAATGCGCGGAGCAGCCATGAAGGCCATTAGTCTCACTCAATGGCCCGAGTTGATCGACAAGCTCGAATCCGCAGTCGACGCAGAGCCGGATCCGACCATGAAGGAATTCGGCGCGGTAGCACTGGATGCCATGCGTCGAGCAGTTTCTTGAATGTAGACGTCTAGCCCACCGAAGCCACTCACGAGCCCACCACCCACGCGAGCGCTTCGGTCAACCCTGCCGGATCGCCGTCCGTCGAGGCCCACGCGACATACCCGTCCGGCCGCACCAGTAACGACGGCCCGGAGCCGGCCTCGACGAGCCGGACGCGGTGGCCGTTCGCGGCGGCACGGACGTCACAGGACCCGGTCACCAGCACCGCGCGCCCGTCTTCCGCGACCAGCGGCAGCGGGGCGAACCGGCCGACCAGCGGATGGGTGGAGTCCGGCGCGTAGTCGATGTCGGTCCCGTTGCCCAGCGCGACGAAGTGGCGCATCGCCTCCGGGATCTCCAGCGTCTCCCGCAGCACTTCCCGCAGCGCCTCGGACTGCGGACCGGGACGCATCAACGCGACCTGGGCACGGGTGTTGCGCAAGATCCGCGTCCCCACCGGATGCCGTTCCGCGGTGTAAGTGTCCAATAAGGACTCAGGAGACCGGTCCCTTGCCACCAGGCCCAGTTTCCAGCCGAGGTTCATCGCGTCCTGGAGCCCGAGGTTCAGCCCCTGGCCGCCGATCGGCGAATGCACGTGGGCGGCGTCGCCCGCCAGGAGCACCCGCCCCTGCCGATAGGTGGCGGCCTGGCGCGTGTTGTCACTGAAGCGGATTCCGCCGTCCAGCCTCGTGACCGTCGCGTCGACCCCGCTGACCCGGCGGATGCTCGCCTGCATCTCCTCGGCCGTCATCGGCGCGTCCCGGTCCTCCGGTCCGCCATCGAATTCCATGGTCGAGATCTCCCCCGGCACCGTCGACACGAGCACCGTCCCGCCGCGTCCGTGCACGGACGACTCCACCGCGCCGGTGTCGGCGAGCTCCGCGGCGGCGATCCGGCCGGTCATCGTCGCGTCCGTGCCGGGGAACGCGAACCCGGTCCGCTTCCGCACGACGCTACGGCCGCCGTCGCAGCCCACGAGGTACGCGGCCTGCTCGGACCCGCCGTCGGCGAGTACCGCGCGGACCTCCGAATCCTCCTGGACGACGTCGACGACTTCGCAGCTCGCCCGGATCCGGACGCCGAGCCCGGTCGCCCATTCGGCGAGGATCCCTTCCAGGACATGCTGTCTGAGGATGAACCCACCGGCAGCGTTCGGCTCAGGCTCGTTCTCGACGAGCGGCAGACCGCCGAAATGCCCTCGCGCCCTGTTCCCCTTCATCAGCCCGGGAAGCCGCCGGACGACGGCGGAAAGCTCGCTCTGCGCCTCCGAAAACGCCTCGGTCAGGCCACGCATCCGCAACGACTGCGAGGTGCGGCCGTTGATCCCGCGCAACCCGAAACTCCGGTTCCGGCGGGCGGCCCCGTCCGCCGCCTCCAGGACGAGCGGGTCCGCGCCGGCCAGCCGAAGCTCGCCGGCCAGCAGCAAGCCGACCGGTCCCCCGCCCACGATGATCACGTCGTTCACGACACCCCCTGGTATTTACAGCGTATATTTACACCGTAAATATGATAGATACACCGTAAACCTGTCAAGTGGAGGACGTGGGATGACGCGGAGAGAACCGCTCAACCGGGAGAAGGTCCTGGACGCGGCGCTCGCCTTGGCCGCCGAGGAAGGCCTCAAGGGGCTGTCGATGCGCAAGCTCGCCAAGACGCTCGGCGTCGAAGCGATGGCGCTGTACAACCACGTCCAGAACAAGACCGACATCCTCGACGGCATCGCGGAACGCGTCTACCGCGGGATCGAACGGGCCGACCCCGGTTCACCGTGGCCGGAACGGGTGCGGGTCACCGTGCTCAACACCTATCGCGCGCTCGCCGAGCATCCGGTCGTGCCGATGGCACTGGCCACCGACGAGGCCAATCCGAACTCGCTGCAAGCCCTGCTGCCGCTCGACGACCTCATCGGCGCGCTCTACGAAGCCGGTTTCGGCGACGACGGGGTCCGCCAGACGCTCGGCGCCCTGAACAGCCTCGTCTTCGGCTCACTACTGCTGACGACTGTCGGTTTCACCAAGGCGCGCAAGGGCGAAGCCGAACGGGAGCAGGACGAGCAGTTCCTCCGGCGAATCGATCCGGCGATCCTGCCGAACTTCAGCCGCGCGATCCCCGCCTTGCAGGCGCACGATCCCGAACCGGATTTCATCCGGGCACTGGATCTGCTGATCAGCGGCCTGGTCTCGGCCGCAGCATCGGCACCAGGAACCGCCTAGCCACCTCGCGGACCTGCTCGTCGTCGTCGAGATCGACGACCTGACTGGGCGTGACGAGGAACGAGGCGGAGACCCGGGTCATCAGCTCCGCGACGAGTTCGACGTCGACGTCCTCCGAGACGTTGCCGGCCTGCTGCTCGCGGCGGAGCTGGCCCGCGACGAACCGCTGGACGGCCGCCAGCGTGCCGCCGCCGTCGCTGACCATCGACGGGACGAGCACGTCGGGCTCGACGGCCATCAGCCCGCCGATCAGCGGGTTGCGCCGGATCGCCCCCAACGCGCTCGCGAAGCCCAGCACGACCCGGTCCGCAGCGGTTTCGGCCTGCTGGATGTCGAGCAGGAACTGGTCGAAGTAGCGGCGGAACTCGCGGCGCACGACCTGTTCGACCAGGGCGTCCTTGGTGGCGAACCGGCGGTACGCGGTGATCCGGGAGACGCCCGCGCGGCGCGCGACGTCCTCCATCGTCGAGCGGCGGATCCCCATCCGGCAGAACTGTTCGTAGGCGGCGTCGAGCAGCCGGAGCGCGGTCTCGTCGCTCTCGTCGGCACGTTCGAGCGCGTCGGCGAGCGCGCGCTCCAGCAAAGAATCCGGGTCTGGCGCCTTCGCGATTATTGTGCTCTCCTTGATACGCGGTTGCACTACTTGTATCACAGTATCAACCTGCAGGTCCGGGACTCAAGGAGGAGTACTGGCGCATGACCGAACTCAATCGACGCAAGATGCTGATCGTCTGTGGCGGAGCGACCCTCTTGGGGGCCATGGGGATGGCCCAGCCCGCCTGGGCGTGGAGTCCGAGCGGTTCGGTGGCCGGGACGGGGGCGGGCACCGATCCGAAATGGGTGTGGGACGCCGAAGCCGATCCGGTGCTCGCCGCGGTTTTCGACCGGGGGCAGGTCGCGGCGGTCAACCAGGCGCTGCGAACGTGGACCAGGAACGACCAGCCGACCCCCTCCGGGCTCCCGCCGGACCTGCGGGAGTTCGTCGAGCACGCGCGGCAGCTCCCTTCATGGGCCGATCAGTCCGAATTGGACGCGGCGGCGGATTTCATGAAGGTCAGCGGGCGGTTCGTCAACCTGCTGAACGGGCTCGGCGGCGGGATGCTGAGCACCGCCATCCCCAACGAGGCGAGGGCGGTGTACTACTCCAAGGGCGGCGCGGACATGAAGGACCGCGTCGCGAAGACCGCCAAGCTCGGCTACGACGTCGGTTCGCTCAACGCCTACCGGCCCGACGGCCAGATGATCGTCTCGGCGGTGAAGACCCGTCTTGTGCACGCCGCCGTCCGGCATCTGCTGCCGCAGTCGCCGCACTGGCAACAGGGCATCCCGATCAGCCAGAACGACATGCTGGTCACCTGGCACACCCTGCCGACGTACACGATGCGCAAACTGACCGACTGGCGTGTCCGGGTGTCCTCCGCGCATTCCGCCGCGTACCTGCACAGCTGGCAGGTGACCGGGCACATGCTCGGGATCCGCGACGAGTACCTTCCGTCCACCTGGGACGCGGCCTACGCGCAGTCCAAGCAGGTGCTGGACCCGGCGATGGGCCCGACCCGCGAGGGCGTCGAGCTCACCGACATCCTTCTCGACATGCTCGCCGAGCAGACCAGTCCCGGCCGTGTCGACCGGCCGATGGTCAACGCGCTGGCGCGCTACATCATCGGCGACCGGTTCTCCGGGTGGAACGGGATCCCGCGCGAGCCGATCTGGGATCCGTTGGTCGGCACGGCTTTCCCCGCGCTGGTGGCGTTCCACGAGAAGCTCATCCCGCTGCCACTGGTGCCGCAGGCCGCCTGGGTGCTGGACGAGGCGATCCGGCGGTACATCCGGCTGTGGCTCTCGGAGGGCAGGCCGGTGAACATCGAGATCCCGGACATGAACCGGCCCTCCTGACGCGGAACGTCATGAGGGGTCCCCATAGGACACTTTTCGTCCTATGGGGACCCCTCATGACAAACTGGCGCGACTACCCGCTCAGTTCAAACTGGAGCAAGGCCTCGCATCGGGATCCTGCGCCCCCTTGGGCACCCACCGCACGTTCGCGAACGAAGCGGAGAACTTGCCGTCGGTGTAGACCAGGAACGGCGTGTTGACGTTCTCCAGATCCAGCCCGGTGGCGAAGCACGACACCGGGATCTTCACCGTCGACTTCGGCGCGCCCGCCAGATCGGTGAACAGCTTGGTCGCGTTCACCTCCGAGAAGCACGGATAGACGCAGTGCATGCTGATCACCGTCCGGTTGGCAGGCGCCTCGTGCACGATCGTGTCGAACTCCAGCGCCGCGTCGGCGTTCAGGTACCCGCGCAGATCGTTGGTGCCGGCCGGGTTCTGGAAGTAGAGCTGGGCCGGGCCGGTGCCGGTCCAGGTCGACTTGAGACCGTCCTGCTGCACGTTGACGTCGGACTGCACGACGTTGATCTCGGCGTGCGAGGCGGTGCCGTCGGGACCGATCTCGGTGCCGCCCCAGTTCTGCGCGGAACCGATGAAACCCTTGTACGGTGCGACATCGGTACGGTTGAACACCTC
Source organism: Amycolatopsis thailandensis (assembly GCF_042723255.1). NCBI lineage: Bacteria > Bacillati > Actinomycetota > Actinomycetes > Pseudonocardiales > Pseudonocardiaceae > Amycolatopsis > Amycolatopsis thailandensis. Next base: position 4,788 of record NZ_JBHXJK010000110.1, on the reverse strand, counting down.
GAGATCCTCGGTCGCGGTGCCGCCGCCACCGGTCGAGCCACAGGCCACCGGGCCGACGGTTTCGTCCAGCTGTCCGATGGTGACACGCTGGCCGGTCTTGAGGCCGTAGCCGAGTTTGAACAGCGGGTCGTAGTCCGCCGAGCCCGGATTCAGCGGCGTCTGGCACGCGCTCTTCGGCCACGAGTACGACAGGGTGCCCTTGAAACCGCCCTTGACGAGGACGTCCGCGACGCCGCCGCCTTCGGTACCGGGCAGCCACGCCGCCACGAACGCGTCGGAGCGGTTGATCTCCTTGTTCATGTACAACGGGCGGCCGCCGACGTAGACGGTGACGACCGGAGCCCCCTTGCCGCGCACCTTGTCCAGCACGGACAGGTCTTCGGGGTAGAGCTTCGAGGCTTCCAGCGTCTTGCGGGTCAGGTCGCCGACGCCTTCCGCGTACGGGGTCTCACCGATGACGGCGATGACGGCGTCGTAGCCCTTCGGGTCGGTGTCGCCCTTCTCGTCGAAGGTGACGTTGACGTCGCCGAGCTGCTGCTTGAGCCCGGAAAGGATCGACGTGGCGTTCGGGAAGTCGGCGTTGGTGTTGCCGGTCCCCTGCCAGCTCAGCGTCCAGCCCCCGGTCTGGTTCTGGATGCTGTCCGCGCTCTTGCCGACCACCAGGACCTTCGACTTCGGCTTCAGCGGCAGCACGTTCCCGTTGTTCTTCAGCAACGTCTGCGACGAGCGAACGGCGTCGCGCGCCAGCCAGGTCTCCTTCAACGCCTCGTCGGAGTTCGCGTAGGAACGGTCCGACGGCTTCTGCGACTCGTACAGCCCGGAACGCAGCTTGACGCGCAGGATGCGGGTCACCGCGTCGTCGATCCGCGAAATCGGGATCTGGCCGCCGTTGACCTGCGCGACGGTGCTGGTGATGAACGCCTTCCAGTCGTTCGGCACCATCACGATGTCGATACCGGCGTTGATCGCCTGCGGGCACGAGGAGTTCGTGCAGCCCGGGACCTGGCCGATGCCGTTCCAGTCGGACACGACGAGGCCGTCGAAGCCCATCTTGCCCTTGAGGATCTGGTTCAGCGCCTTGTCGCTGCCGTGCAGCTTGCCCTCGTTGATGCCGAGTTCCGCGTTGGTCCAGCTGTTGAACGACACCATCACGGTCTGGGAGCCCGCCGCGAGCGCACCGTAGTAGCCCTGTCCGTGGAGGTTGATCATCTCGGCCTCGGACGCCGGGTTGACGCCCTGGTCCTGTCCCTTGAGCGTGCCGCCGTCACCGATGAAGTGCTTGGCGGTACCGATCACGCCGTTGTAGCCGATGCGTTTGGTCGAGCCGTCCTGGAGGCCGTTGATCGCCTCGTAGCCGTAGGCCCGGGTGATCCGCGGGTCCTCGGAGAACCCTTCGTAGGTGCGGCCCCAGCGGTCGTCCTGGACGACGGCCAGCGTCGGCGCGAACGCCCAGTCCTGGCCGGTGGCGCGGATCTGCCGGGCCGTCGCCGCGGAGACGTCGCGCACCAGGCACGGGTCGTGCGCCGCGCCGAGACCGATGTTGTGCGGGAAGACGGTGGCGCCGTACACGTTGTTGTTGCCGTGCACGGCGTCGATGCCCCAGATCACCGGGATCTTCGTCCGGCTGGTCTTCGAAGCGTCCCAGTAGGAGTCGGCGAGCTTCAGCCAGTCCTGCTGGGACGCGTGCTTGTTCTGGCCCGGCCACGAGCCGCCACCGTTGAGCACCGAGCCGATGGAGTACTGGCGGACCTCGTCGGGGGTGATCGCGGCGATCTCGGGCTGCGTCATCTGCCCGACCTTCTCCTCCAGGGTCATCCCCTTGAGGATCTCGGCGATCCGCTGCTCGTCACCGGCCTTGCCCTTGAACCGGCTCTCGACCTTCGGCCAGTCGGCGAGGGTCGGCAGGCTCTTCTCGATCCGGGCACATCCGTCCCGGTCGAGCGCCGGCTTCCCGATCACGGGCTGCTCGGCGGCGACGGCGGCGGGCGTGGCCACCAGGGCCCCGCCGAGCAGGGTGAGACTCATCAGGGCGACGAGCGGACTTCGGCGCGCGCGAGGACGTCTTGCCATGGTCTGGTCCATTCTGCGGGAGGCGGGGACCGGCCGATCCTCACCGGACCCGACGGCGCCGTCAAGAGTTTCCGGCCGGTACGGGGCCTGTTAATTTTTGCCATAAACTAAGACTCGACAAGTCATCCGGCCACGCGCCGCCGATTGCGCCGCTTGGCGGTGTACGGCAGCGCGAACAGGTAGAGCCCGCTGAACATCAGCAGGAAGAGCGGCGGCAGGGGCGTGTAGAGCACCCACTGGGCCGAGCTGCCCAGCGCCACGACGACGAAGCAGACGATGACGGTGGCGACGAAGACGAGGGACGTCCACCGGTGGAACGTGCGGATCCGCTTGCTCACGAGAACCTCCTGGAGTCGGTTTGCCTGTGGCGAAGACGCTAGGGATTCCGCGGACACCGGCGCTTCTCGATTCCTGACCGGCTCACTTGACCTCCACATTACTTGAGCTTTTACCTTCGCGGAAAACGAAGGGAATCACCCATGACCGTCTTGGTAACCGGGGCCACCGGGAACACCGGCCGCCACGTGGTGGCCGAACTCGTCCGCCGAGGGGAACGCGTCCGGGCACTCAGCCGGAACCCGGCCGAAGCCCGGCTTCCGGCGGGTGTCGAGGTGGTGCGAGGCACGCACACCGAACCGGAGACACTGAGTTTCGACGGTGTCACCCGGCTGCACATCACCGCGACCGCGGGGCTCGCCGACGTCGGCGCGGACCTGGTCAAGCGCGCCGTGGACGCGGGCGTGCGGCGGATGACCATCGTATGGGGCGGCTACGTCGGGCCGACGGAACAGGCCATGGCCGAGTCCGGGATGGAATGGACGCGACTGGAGCCCCAGGAGTTCATGTCCAACGCCCTCACCTGGGCGGATTCCGTCCGCGGCGGCAACGTGGTCCGCGAACCCTTCGATCTCCCCAGCGCCGTGGTGCACGAGGCCGATATCGGCGCGGTCGCCGCCACGGCGCTCACGGAGGACGGGCATTCGGGCAAGGTCTACAACCTCACCGGACCGGAATCACTGACCACGCGCGACCGGATCGCGATCCTCGGCGCCGCCCTGGGCCGCGACATCGGCCTGGAACAGATCACGCGGCAGCAGGCTGTCGACCGGCTGCTGGCCGACGGCGTGTCGACGGCGGACGCCGAGTACGTGATCGGCTGGCACAGCGACCCGCCGGCGGAGGCGAGGACCGTGGACCGCACGGTCGAGAAGGTGCTCGGCCGTCCGGCGCGGACGTTCGCGCAGTGGGTCGGCGAGCACGTGGACCGGTTCCGGGACTGAAGGGGACTTTCCCCTCATCTCACGCGGTGAAGGGCGCTTTCCTCGCATGACATGCGGGGAAAGTCCCCTTCAGCTACCCCTCGGCCTTGAACCACGAGCCGATCCCCGCCAGGGCGCCCGGACCGTAGTCACCCCGGACGCCGTCGGCCAGATCCGCGATGGAGACGGCGCGCAACGCCGCCCGCCACTGGACTTCGGCGTTCGCCATCGCACGGCTGATCGCGCACGGCGCGGTGCACGCCTCGGGCGGCGTCGCCATCGGGCCGCGCTGCCGGATCTCGGTGCAGATGAAGGCCGGGCCAGACCCGTCGATGGCCTCGACGACGTCGAGCACCGTAATCTCCGAAGGCGGCCGGGTGAGAACGTAGCCGCCGGCCTTCCCCTGCACCGATCGGATGAGGTCGGCCCGCGAGAGGGCCTGAAGCTGCTTCGCGAGATAGCTGGGCGAGACGTCGTGAAGCTGCGCCAGGCGCGCGGCGGGCGCGGGCTCGTCGACCGAGGTCAGCACGACACAGCAGTGCAGGGCCCACTCGACCCCACCGGACATCTTCACCCGGATGACTCTAACTCGCCCCTTGACTCGGACACAACGTGTCTGAGTATTATCTCGGACATGAGGTGTCCGAGTTAGCGGGCACCCGTCGAGGAAGGGCACAGGGTCATGAAATTCGCGATCATCGGCGGGACCGGGCTGATCGGTTCGCAGGTCGTGCGGAACCTGAACGAAGCCGGGCACGAGGCGGTACCGCATTCGCCGTCCACCGGGGTCGACCTCCTCACCGGCCAGGGCCTGGACGCCGCGCTCGAAGGCGCCGACGTGGTCGTGAACCTCACGAACTCGCCGACCTTCGACGACGCCTCCCCCGCGTTCTTCCGGACGTCGATGGACAACCTCGTGGCCGCGGCGAAGAAGGCTGACACGGGGCACTTCGTGATCCTGTCGATCGTCGGCGTCGACCAGGTCCCCGAGCTCGACTACTACCGGGCGAAGACGTTGCAGGAAGACATCCTCAAGAACAGCGGGATCCCCTACTCGATCGTCCGCGCCACGCAGTTCATGGAGTTCGTCGACGCGGTGCTGTCCTGGACCGCCGACGAGAACACCGTCCGCCTGCCCGGCACGCCGATCCAGCCGATCGCCGCGGCGGACGTCGCCGCCGCGGTTTCCGAGGTCTCCGCGGGAAAGCCGCTGAACGGCACTCTCGACGTCGGCGGCCCGGACGTCTACCCGCTGGACGAGCTGGGCCGGATCACCTTGTCCGCCAAGGGAGACACGCGTTCGGTGACCAACGACGAGACCGCGGGCATGTTCTCCGCCGTCAAGGGTGACGTCCTCACCACCAAGGACGGCGCCCGCATCGCCGCGACCCACTACCTGGACTGGCTCAAGTAGGCGACAAGTACATGAAGGCCCCCTTGCTTGCGCCTGGCGCAAGCA
>NZ_JBHXJK010000109.1:0-29193 GCF_042723255.1 Amycolatopsis thailandensis | reverse complement strand
GGGACGTTCACCGTCCCAATACATACATCGTCGCCGGGGATGCCCGGTCTGGGACCTTGATCAACGGAAGATCCGGGACCCTCAACGTCCCAAATCTCCGTTGATCAAGGTTGCGCCAGGCGCGACGGGTGCCAGACGAGGTGACGGGGGAGGATTCCGGACGCTCAACGTCCGGAATCCTCCCCCGTCGACCACACCACCATCCACCACCACGCCGAAACAGGGCCCCCACCGACGACAGACTCAGGACGTTCACCGCCCCGACTCCCTCACCACGGAGACCGAGCGTGGAAGATCCGGGACGTTGAACGTCCCAAATCCTCCACACTCGCCGATCACACCAATGGGTAGCTAAATACGAGTCCGTCAGGACCCGAATCGCCACCCTCGATCGTCACTCGCCGACGAGACCGGAGAACCGGCCCAGCGTCTCCTCGCGCCCCAGCGCCTGGGTGATCGAGTGCAGGTCCGGGCTCCGGGTCGAGCCCGTGATCGCGATCCGGATGATCTGCGAAGCCTCGCGAATGGAGCCGGGGAAGCCCTCGGGGTTCTTCTTGAGCTCCTTGGCGTTCTTCGCGAAACCGTGCTTCGCGGCGACGTCGCGGATCTGCTGGAACCACTCCTGGCCGTCGTCGAGCTGCTGGTAGTTCCCGACGAAGTCCCGCACCACGGCCTGGACGACCTCGCGGTCGACACCGAGGGCGGCGATCCGCTCGTCGTCGGGACCGGCGACGGCGGCGTGCAGCCGCGGGAAGAAGAAGCCGTAGACGGCGCGGAACTCGCTCCACTTCTTCAGGTCCTTGCGCGGGTTCTCGGCACCGTCGCGTTCGACGGCGAGCGCCCGGAGCGCGAGGTCCGGCTCGGCGTCGAGGACGGCGAGCAGCGCGGGGTCGAACCGCTCGGCCCAGCCACGTACCTCGGAGAGGATCTCGGCGCCGGACAGCGTGGCGATGTGGTCGGCCGAGATGTCGTCGAGTTTGACGAGGTCGACCAGCGGGCCGGCGACTCCGCATTCGTCCAGGTTGATCGGCTCGGCCAGGGCCTGGTCGAGCGGCATTTCGGCGAGCCGGCCGTTGGCGAGGCCGCGCAGGTAGTAGAGGACGGCCTTGGTCGGGTAGCCGGACTCGATGTAGAAGTCGACGCTCGCTTCCGGGTCCTTGCGCTTCGACAGCTTGCGCTTGCTGCCGCCCTCCTGCTTCATCAGCGGCGCGATGTGCGCGTAGGTGATCGGCTCGAAGCCGAGCGCCTCGAACAGCTGCTGGTGCACCGGCACCGACGAGATCCACTCGTCGCCGCGGATCACCAGGTTGACGCGCATGAGGTGGTCGTCGACGGCGTGCGCGAAGTGGTAGGTCGGCAGCCGCGGGCTCTGGTCGGAGCTCTTGAGGATGACGACGTCGTTGCGGTTGGCCTCGGCCTCCAGCGGGCCGCGGATGGCGTCGGTGAACCGGGCGCGGGCGCCGGTGTCGTCCGGGGCGCGGAACCGCACGACGTACGGGTCGCCCGCGTCGAGCTTCGCCTGGACGTCGGCCGGGTCGGCGTCGCGCCAGATGGCCCACGAGCCGTAGTAACCGGTCGGCAGTTTCGTCGCCTGCTGCCGGGCGGTGATCGCCGCCAGTTCGTCCTTGGTGGCGAAGTCGAGGTACGCGCGGCCTTCACGGAGCAGGTGGCGGACGTAGGTCAGGTAGATCTGCTCGCGCTCGGACTGCTGGTACGGGCCGTAGTCGCCGCCGCGGTGGATGTCCTCGTCGGCGGCGAGGCCGAAGTAGGCGAAGCCACGCTCGAACTGGTCGATGGCGCCTTCGACCTCGCGGGACCGGTCGGTGTCCTCGACCCGGACGAGGTAGCGGCCCTCGCTGCGGCGGGCGACGTCCTGGTCGATGGTGGCGACGTAGACGCCGCCGATGTGGACGAACCCGGTCGGCGAGGGGCCGAAGCGGGTGACCTTGGCGCCCTCGGGGAGCTCGCGGGTGGGGTAACGCTGTTCCCAGTGCTCGGGCTCGGGCAGGTCGGCGGGGAAGAGGGCGTCGATGACTGCTCGGTCCAGCATGGCGGTTCAGATCTCCCGGCGTCGTGGTGCATGGCGGTTTTCGCCACCGAAGAGACTAACCGGTCCGGCTCCCCGGCCTGGTGAGGGTGGGTCACGAAGCGGTCGGAAGCCGAATCGAGACGTGCTTTTCCGTCGGTGGTCCCCGGTAAAATGGGCCTTGCCGGACATCGGGGAGGAAATCGGTGACCACCGATAGCTCACTTCGTGAAGAACCCCAGCTGACCATCAAACCCAAACCTTCGGCGTTCTTTCTTCGCCGCCGTTTTCTCCGTGCTTTCGGACCCGCGCTCGCCCTCGCCGTGAGCGGTCTGATCGTTCTGCTCGTGAGTGGGACGATCGTGGTGCCCTTCCAGCAGACGCTGGTCCTGCGCGGCAAGATGGGCTCCAAATCGGATCTCTTCGAGGACGCGAGGATCCAGGAAATCCTGATGCGCCATCACATCCGCGTCCACGTGACCAGGGCGGGATCCCGGGACGTCGCCACGCACGATCTCAGCCAGTACGACTTCGTGTTCATGTCCGGGGAGCCCGCCGCGGGCCTGGTCCTGCGGTCGAGGGCGAATCAGTGGACGGGCTCCGCGCGGCAGCCGTTCACCAGTCCGATCGTCCTCGCGACCTATCGCCGGTACGCGGAAACGCTGGCGAGCAAGCAGATCGCCTCGAAACCACCGGATCGGCCGGACTCGCTGTACTACACGCTGGACACCGAGAAATTCATCAAGGCGATGCGGCTCGGGCAGACCTGGGACTCGCTGGGCGTCCGCGCTTTCGGCGCGGAAAACGGGAACCGGGTGCTGGCCCAGACGTCGAACATCTGCGACTCCAACTCGGGCGCGACGTACCTGATCCTGCTGGCGTTCCTGGAGAACGGCCGTCAGGTCCCGGTCGTCGACCCGCAGCCCGCCGGCGCGCCCGCCGGTCCGCCGAACCTCTCGGCCGCGAAGGCGCTGGCCAACCGGGTCAAACCGCTCGTGGCCGCGCAAGGTTTCCCGTCGTCCGATCTGTCGGAGTCCTACGCGAACCTGGCCGAGGGCGACAAGCCGATCGTCGTCATCTACGAGCATCAGTACCTCGCGATGCAGTTGCGGGCCAAGGCGGAGAGCGGGCGGCCGGACCTCGATCGCGTCCTGCTGTACCCGAAGGACAACATCCTGACGAAACCCCAGTTCCTGGCCCTGAAGCCGGAAGCGGAACGGCTCGGCGAACTGATCACGTTCGACCCCGAGCTCCAGCGCCGCGCGATGGAGCTCGGATTCGGCGTCGCGACCCCCGCGGGCAGCACGAAAAGCGAGAAGCTGTACGACTTCCTGCGCGAACAGGGATTGACGGCCCCGGAGATCGCGGGCGACGACAGCACCACGCCGTTGCCGGACAACCCGGTGCTGGAAGAGATGATCAAGACCGTCGGGGACTGCCCGTGAAGCGGCCGCTCGCACTTCTGTGCTGCCTGCTCCTGGTGGTCTCCGCCTGCACGAGCGGCGGCGAGAAGGTGAAGCTGCGCGTGCTGGCCAGTCCCGAACTGGCGGATCTCGGGCCGATCCTCGGCGACCTCCGCGAAGAAACGGGAATCGAACTGGAGATGGATTTCCAGGGAACCGTCAACGAAAGCACGGCCCTCGTCCCGGGCAGGGCCGCGCATGATCTCGCCTGGCTTTCCACCGACCGGTTCTTCCAGCTCGACTTCCGGCGGACCGCGGACCAGGGGGAGCGGCCGCTGGCCACCAAGACGATGATCTCCCCGGTCGTCGTCGGGCTGAATCCGGCGAAGGCGGCGGAGCTGCGCCGTGGCAAACCGGACGGGAAGCTGTCCTGGGCGGATCTGGCGGACGCGGCGGCGAGCGGCGGGTTCCGGTTCGCGATGGCGGATCCGGCCAAGACGACCAGCGGGCTCACCTCGCTCGTCGGAGTGGCGACGGCCGCCGCCGGCACCGGGGCGGCGCTGCGGCTCGAGGACGTGAAGTGCGACAAGCTGCGGGGCTTCCGCACCGGGCACGCCCTCACGGCGGAGACTTCGGCCGCGCTGGTGGACCGGTTCGCCGAACGCCAGGACGCCGACGCGATCATCGGCTACGAGTCCACTTTGCTCACCCTCAACGCGAGCGGCAGGCTCAAGACACCGCTCGAACTGGTGTACCCGCGCGACGGCATCGTCCAGGCCGAGTACCCGATCCTGCTGCTCGACCCGGCCAAGCGTGAGGCCTACGACAAGGTCGTCTCGTGGGTCAGAAGCCCCGCGACACAGAAGAAACTGATGGACCGCACGCTCCGGCGGCCGATCATCGGCGAGGTGGGACTCGATCCGAGGTTGCCCGCCTCGACCGGGAACTCGCTGTACTTCCCGGACGACCCGGCCGTCGTGGACAAGCTGCTGGAGGACTACGCCGAGAGGGCTCCCGGCCGCGTGATCTTCGTGCTCGACTTCTCCGGCTCGATGAAGGGAACGAGGATCGCCGCGCTCCGGGCGACCTTCGACGGGCTGAGCGGCGGCCCGGGCGGCGGGTTCGACAGGTTCTATCGCGGTGAGCGGCTCACGGTCCTCCGCTTCGGCGGGAAGATACTGGGAGACAAGGAATTCACCGTCAGCGGGCCGCAGGATCTCGACGCTCTTCGTTCCTTTGTCGCGAGCGACGACTTCGACGGCGACACGGCGGTCTGGGCGGCGCTCGGCGAGGCCTACGCGAGGGCCGGCGCCGATCGCCGGGCCGAACCCGATCGCGACGTCTCGATCGTGCTGATGACCGACGGCGAGAGCAACACCGGCCCGGGCGTCGATGAATTCCTGCGCACGCCAAGGGATCCCGGCGTGCACACGTACGCCATCCGGTTCGGTGAGGCCGATCCCGCCGAGCTGGCCCGCGCGGCCGCGGCCACCGGTGGCCGCATGGTCGACGCCAACGCGACGTCCCTGCTCGAAGCCTTCAAGGAGATCCGTGGCTGCCGATAATCTGTGGTGGGAAGTCTGGGGAATGTGGCTCGCGGTCTGGGTGGTGACCGTCGCCGCCTTCGTCGTCGCGATCGTCGTCTTCGTCAAACACTGGCGCCGGGCGCGATCCGACGGCGATCAGGGGATGATCCGGGGCATCGGCTTCTACCTGCACACCAAATCCGTGATGGGCCTCTACCAGCTGCATCGCTACAACGAGGCGCTGGAACAGGAGGTGGAGAAGCGGCGGAGCCGGGGCTGGCGGCTCTGGGGATCGGGTGGATTCGGCCCGCTGAAAGGGGAATCGGAGCGCACCGACACCGACGAGGAGTTCCGGCGGTACATCCGCAAGGCCGAGCCGATCACCGTGATCGGCATCGTGATGAAGGTGCTGGAGAAGCATCACGACATCATCTACGTCGACCTGACGAAGCAGGAACTGGCCCACAATCGGGCGCTGGTCAAGGAACTCGGCTGGTCCGACGGTCACGAGAGCACCCGTCAGCTCAAGACCCGGCTTCGCGGCGTCGAGGCGTTCGTCTCCGTGAAGGGCCTGTTCCGCGAACGTTCACAGACCGCGGACGAGACGGTCTTCTTCGCACCGTACGGAAATCCGGACGATCCGGCGCGGAGCAGGCGGATCCGGTTCACCTGTGTGACCGGCGATCTGCGGGATTCCGTGCCCTCCGGCGCGTTCCGGGCGCGATGTCTCGGCAAGGTCGAAGACTGGGACCCCGAAACCGGTGAACTCGTCGTCCATCCCATCGCCATCTTCAAGTAACCCTCCCTGCTCCACTTGGAGCAGTCGAAAGCCACACGTCGTCCATGGTGCTTCGCACTGTCGGCCGGCAGGGGCGAACCTGCACGATTTCGTTGTCCAACACCGCAGGTTCGCCAGGGAGATTCCATGAAGAACGCCGTTTCCGACGACATCCGCCGCCTCTTCGCCGACTCCGGCGTCGACGTGACCGCCGCCGGGCAGGCTGAAGTGGACGTCGTCATCGATCACTTCGACAACTGGAAGAACGCCTCAAGCGGAGGTGCCTTCGGCTGTTTCACCGGCGCTTGCTGTCTCATGGCCTGAGTGGTCGGCGCAGAAACAGCCGACGCCCTTCGCGATCCAGTCCCGGCCTTCCCATTCGGGGTGAAGTTCGATCATCAGCGCTTCGATCTCCGCGGCGATGGTCTCTTCGGGGAGAGCCGAGTCGCGTCGCTTCCAGGTTTCGTCGCGCAGCAGTTCGAGGTACTCACGGACGTCGGTCAGGATCCGGCGTCCGGAGACGCCGCCATGGCCAGGGACGACGATGTCCGGCCGGGTGGCGTCCAGCCGGCGCAGGACTTCGATCCAGCGTCGGCCGGAGACGTCGGTGTCGTACGGCGGGAACCACGGGAAGATCGAGAACTGGCCCGCCTCCACCAGGTCCCCGGTGAACAACACGCCCGCGTCGGGCACGGTCACCACCTGATCGCCCTTGCTGTGGGCGCGCCCGGTCGCCTCCAGCCGGACGACCCGTCCGCCGAGATCGAGTTCGTACGCGTCGTCGTAGACCACGTCCGGGGCGACCAGGTCGACGCCTTCCAGCGCCCGGGCGACCGGGGTGCCGAGACCGCGGAACATCTCCAGATAGCCCGGTCCTTTGTGGACGAGATCGGTCGCCTGCGCGCCGTTGAGGAGATAGGTCGCCTCGTCGGCGAAGACCTGCGCGCCGAAAGCGTGCTCGGGGTGGAAATGCGTCGTGGTCAGATACAGCTCGCGGCCGCGAGCGTATTCGGTCGCGAAGGCGAGCACCTTTTCGGCGTTGCGAGGGCCGAGCCCGGTGTCGACGACGAGTACCGAGTGTCCGCCGCCGACGACCCCGATGTTGGGGACGAGGTCGACGCCGAGATTCGGGATCACCACGAGGTCGCGGGCGATCTCGTAGGCCTGGCCGGGGTCGACGGCGGGTTCGTGGGTGAGTGGTTCGAAAGGCATGACCCCACTGTCGCGCCGCTCTCCGCCCGTCGTCCAAGACCGATCCCCATGGCTCGATACCGGCTGGGTATCATCGCTGGTGATGGAGCTTCGTCTGCTGCGCTACTTCGTGGCGGTCGCCGAGGAGAGACACTTCGGCCGGGCCGCCTCGCGCCTGCACATGACCCAGCCGCCGCTGAGCCGGGCGATCCGGCGGCTGGAGAACGACCTGGGCGTCGTCCTGCTGCACCGCTCGGCCGCCGGCGTCGAACCCACCGCGGCCGGAACCACCCTGTACGCCGAGGCCCGCACCCTGCTGGACCAGGCAGACCGCGCCCGCGCCCGCGTGACGGCGGCCGCCACGTTCACCGTCGGCACCCTCGCCGACGGAGCGGGAGAGGCCGGGACAAGGCTGGCCGCGGCGTTCCGGCAGCGCCATCCCGAGGTCTCGATCCGCTTCCGCGAGGCGGACTTCACCGATCCCACCACCGGCCTGCGCACCGGATTGGCCGACGTCGCGCTGACCCGGTCGCCCTTCGACGAAACCGGGATCAGCGTCCGAGTGCTGCGCACGGACCCGGTCGGGCTGGTCCTGCGCACCGGCGACCCGCTCGCCGGACGTGAGTCGCTTCGGCTGTCCGACGTCGCCGACCGGCCCTGGTTCCAGTTGCCGGAGGGGACGGACCCGCTGTGGCGCGAGTACTGGAACGGGGCCGCGCCGCTGGGGGAGCGGCCCGCCGGTCCGGTGGTGCGTACGGTCAGCGAGTGTCTTCAGGCTGTCCTGTGGAACGGCTCGGCCGGGATCGCGCCCCTCGGGCACACCCTTCCCGACGGGCTCACCTGGGTTCCTCTGACGGACATGCCGCCGAGCCCGCTGGTCGTGGCGTGGATGACCGCGCGGGAGAATCCGGTGATCCGTTCGTTCGCCAGACTCGCCGTCGAAAGTCACCGGTGAGGGTGGTGTGGAACCACCGGTTCCGGGGAATCCACCGGCATGCCGGAATCACGTTCAGAACCCGATGACGCGACCGTCGACGCCGTCGGAAAGCTGGTCGCCGCGCTCGAAACGGTCGAGCAGGCGCGAGGACACCTTTACGCCTTCCACCATCTGACGGGGAGCGCCGACTTCGCGCTCGACGAGGCCGCCGAGGCGCTGGAGAAAGCCGGGCACGCAGAGTGGGCCGAACGCGTCCGGACCGAGCTGATCGGGCTCAACGTGCTGCCGGAGCGGTGGACCTTCCAGCTGATCGAGGAGTACGACGACGGCTACTACGCGGCCTTCCGCGGGATGACGCGGGAGGCCACCGGGGACCTGACCGGCGGACGGCGCCATCTGCACGAAGAGCGCATCAAGCGGCGGCGTCGTACCGAGGGACGGCCGGGCCATGAGATGGGGCGGCCCAGCACCTGAGCTACTCCGGCCGGGCAGGACGCTCGAGAAACGTCTGCACACCGGCGATTTCCCCGTCAGCGAGGGGTTGTACCGATCAGAAGATCGACCAGCCGGTCAGGGTGGTGAACCGGTCCAGCGCCGCGACGCCGGCGACGGAGTTCCCGCGCGCGTCCAGCCCGGGGCTCCACACGCAGATCGCGCACCGGCCGGGGACGATCGCGACGATGCCGCCACCGACCCCGCTCTTGCCGGGAAGCCCGACACGGTAGGCGAATTCGCCGGCCGCGTCGTAGGTGCCGCAGGTCAGCATCACCGCGTTGATCCGCTTGGCGGCGCTCAGGCCGAGCAGTCTGGTGCCGTCGTTGCGCACGCCGTGGCGGGCGAGGAACACCGCCGAGCGCGCGACGTCCGCGCAGGTCATCGCGATCGAGCACTGGCGAACGTACTGGTCGAGGACCGCGGGCACCGGATGGCGCATGTTCCGATAGGACGCCATGAAATAGGCGAGCGCGCGGTTGCGGTCGGCGTTCTCCGCCTCCGACGCGGCGACCTCGGCGTCGATCCCGATGTCCGGACGGCCGCTTTCCTCACGGAAGAAGCGCAGCAGCTTTTCCGCCGCGTCGCCGTGGTGGGCCAATTCGTCGGTCACGACGAGCGCGCCGGCGTTGATGAAGGGATTGCGAGGGATTCCGTCCTCGTTCTCCAGCTGTACGAGTGAATTGAACGGGTTGCCGGACGGTTCACGGCCCACCCGCGCCCACAGGCCGTCACCGTGGGAGAGCGCGAGCGCCAGGGTGAAGACCTTCGACATGCTCTGGATGGAGAACGGCACCTCCCAGTCGCCGACCCCGTGCACTCCACCGTCCACTTCGGCCACCGCGATGCCGAAGCGCCGGGGCTCGACCCTGGCCAGTGCGGGGATGTAGTCCGCGACGGCGCCGCGGCCGATCTCCGGGGCGACGTCGTCGGCGATCCGGTCCAGCAACGCTGCGAGGTCCACAGCCGTAGCGTAGGAGGCTCCTCGCGCGCGCGAAGATCGGGGTTCGCGCGTGAATTTGTCAAATCGAAAAGGGAAATTCCAGTAAAACCACTAGAGTGACGTCTCGCACACCTTAAGTCTTCCTTAGCACTGTTGGTGACCTGCCGCACACGCTCTAGCGTCTGGCAACCATGGATTCCTCGCTGCTCACCGAAAAAGGTGAAAGCTACTCAAAAGCACTGGGCAACCGCCAAGTGCAGATGATCGCCATCGGCGGTGCGATCGGCGTCGGGCTGTTCCTCGGTGCCGGTGGCAAGCTCCACCAGGTCGGGCCGTCGCTGGTCCTGTCGTACGCGCTGTGCGGCATCGCCGCGTACTTCGTGATGCGCGCCCTCGGTGAACTCGTGCTGCACCAGCCGACTTCCGGCAGCTTCGTCACCTACGCCCGCAAGTTCATCGGGCCGTGGGCGGGTTTCGTCTCCGGCTGGATGTACTGGGTGAACTGGGCGATGACCGGTATCGCGGAGATCACCGCGGTGGCGATCTACGTGCACAAGTGGCTGCCCGACGTTCCACAGTGGATCACCGCGCTGGTCGCCCTCGGGGTGCTGCTGGCGGTGAACCTGCTTTCGGTGAAGCTGTTCGGCGAGCTGGAATTCTGGTTCTCGGTGGTCAAGGTGCTGGCCATCGTGGTCTTCCTGATCACCGCGATCGGGCTGGTGCTCACCAGCGCCGACATCGGCGGCACCACGGCCGGTGTGCACAACCTGACCGCCCACAATGGATTCTTCCCGGCGGGTATCGGCATCGCCTTGATGACGTTGCAGGCGGTCATCTTCGCGTACTCGGCCATCGAGGTCGTCGGTATCGCCGCCGGTGAGACCAAGGACGCCCGCAAGGTGCTGCCGAAGGCGATCAACGGCGTGGTCTGGCGGATCGGCGTGTTCTACGTGGGATCCGTGCTGCTGCTCGCGATGCTGCTGCCGTGGCCGTTCTACAACGGCGGCGAGAGCCCGTTCGTCACCGTCTTCACCCGCCTCGGGATCCCGGGTATCGGCGACGTGATGAACGCGGTCGTGCTCACCGCCGCGCTGTCGAGCTGCAACTCCGGCCTCTACTCGACCGGCCGCATCCTGCGGGCGCTGGCCGAAAAGGGGGAGGCGCCGAAGTTCGTCGGCAAGATGAGCAGCCGTCACGTGCCCTACGGCGGCATCCTGTTCACCTCCGCCGCCTACGTGCTGGGCGTGGTGCTCAACTACCTGGTGCCGAAGGACGCCTTCGACATCGCGATCGCCATCGCCTCGCTCGGCGTGATCACGACCTGGGCGACGCTGATCTTCTGCCAGATGCGGATGCGCCAGGCGGCGCTGCGCGGTGAGCTGGAACGGCCGTCCTACCGGATGCCCTGGGCGCCCTACAGCGGCTGGGCGACGCTGGGCTTCCTCGCGCTGGTCGTGGTCCTGATGGGCTTCTCCGACGGCGCCGAGAAGATCGCGTTCTACTCGATTCCGGTGCTGGTCGTGGTGCTGGCCGTCGGCTGGCGGGTGGTCGGGAAACGGCAGCAGCGGCACGAGGTGGGCTGACGACCCGCGTTTCGTCCTCTGAACGCGAAGTCGCATTCAGAGGACGAAACGCGTGGGTCAGCTGGACGTCGGGAAGTTGAAACCGGCGGCGGACTGCGGCCAGCGCGTCGTGACGACCTTCGCCCGCGTGTAGAAGTTGACGCCCGCCGGGCCGTGGATCGGGCTGTCCCCGATGAGGGAGTCCTTCCAGCCGCCGAACGAGTAGTACGACATCGGCACCGGGATGGGCACGTTCACCCCGATCATCCCCACCTTCACCTCCCGCTGGAACCGCCGCGCGGCCTCGCCGCTGCCGGTGAAGACGGCGGTCCCGTTTCCGTACGGGTTCGCGTTGATCAGCGCGATCGCCTCGTCCAGGGTGGACACCCGCACGATTCCGAGCACCGGCCCGAAGATCTCCTCGCGGTAGGCGGCCATGTCGGTGGTCACGTTGTCCAAAAGGGACGGTCCGACGAAGAAGCCGCCCTCATGCCCGGCGACGCGCAGCTCCCGGCCGTCGACCGCCACGGTCGCGCCCTGCTCCGCGCCGAGGGTGACGGAGTCGATCACCCGCTGGCGCGCGGCCTCGGTGACGACGGGACCCATGTCGTTGCCGGCGTCGTGGCCGGGTCCCACCTTGATCCCGGCCGCCTTGCGCTTGAGGATCTCGATGAGCCCGTCGCCCGCCGAACCGACGGCGACGCCGATGGAGATCGCCATGCAGCGCTGTCCGGCGGAACCGAACGCGGCCGCCGTGAGATGGTTCGCGGCGTATTCGAGGTCGGCGTCGGGCAGGACGACGGCGTGGTTCTTGGCCCCGCCCAGCGCCTGCACGCGTTTGCCGGTGGCCGTCGCGCGTTCGTGGACGTACTTGGCGATCGGCGTGGACCCGACGAACGACACGGCGGCGATACCGGGATGCTCCAGGATCGCGTCGACCGCGACCTTGTCCCCGTTGACGACGTTGAACACGCCGTCGGGAAGTCCGGCTTCGGCATACAGTTCGGCGACCAGCCGGGACGCGGACGGAACCCGCTCGCTGGGCTTGAGCACGAACGTGTTGCCGGTCGCGATGGCGATCGGGTGCATCCACAGCGGGACCATGATCGGGAAGTTGAACGGCGTGATCCCGGCGACGACCCCGAGCGGCTGCCGGAAGTCGTGCACGTCCACGTCCCGCGAGACCTGGTCGGAGAAGCCGCCTTTCAGCGCGTCGGCGATGCCGCAGGCGTACTCGACGATCTCGCGGCCGCGGACGATCTCGCCGCGCGCGTCGTCGATCACCTTGCCGTGTTCGGCGGAGATGATCCGCGCGAGTTCGTCCTCGTGTTTCACCAGCAGCTCGCGGAAGGCGAACATCACCCTGGTCCGCTGTGAGAGCGACGAATCGCCCCACAACTCGAACGCCTTGCCCGCCGCGGCCACCGCGGTGTCCACATCGGACGGTTCGGCGAGGACCACCTTAGCCTGCGCCTGCCCCGTTGCCGGGTCGTACACCGGGGCGGTGCGGGTGGAGCCCGCCGTGGTCGCGGTGCCGTTGATCCAGTGGTCGATGGTCTTCACGCGTTGTCCTCCACAGGTGTTCACAGCAGTCCGACGGCCGTGTCGACGGCCTTGGCGACGTCGCCGTCGTGCGGGTAGAGCAGGGACCGGCCGACCACGAGGCCTTGCACGGTCGGCAGCGCGAGCGCGCGCTGCCAGGCGGCGAACGCGGCGTCGGGATCCTTGACCTCGCCGCCCAGCAGGACGGCGGGCAGCGTCGAGGCGGCCAGCACCCGCTCCATGTCCTTGACCACCGGGAGTTTCAGCCAGGTGTAGGCCGACGAGCGGCCGAGCGCGGAGGCGATGGTGATGGAGCGGATCACGGCCTCGGGGGAGAGGTCGTTGCGCAGGCGCCCGTCGACCCAGTCGGCGACGAACGGCTCGACCATCGCGATCAGCTTCCGGTCGGCGAGCTCGTTGACCGCCTTGGCGGTGTTCTCCAGGACGCTCGGCGTCGCCGGGTCGGTCAGGCAGATCCTGGTGAGCGTCTTCCCGCCGTCGAACCGCATCCGCTCGATCGTTTCGGCGTCGTAGCAGGCGAAACGGTCGTCGATCTCGAAACTCGATCCCGAGAGCCCGGTGCGGTTCATCGAGCCGATGACGGTCTTGCCTTCGAGGGCGCCGAGAAGCAGCAGGTCGTCGACGATGTCCGGTGTCGCCAGCACGCCGGTGACACCGGGCCGCTCCAGCGCGAGGCCGAGACGGTCCAGCAGTTCGCCGCGGCCCGCCATCGCGAGCGGGTCGGACCCGACGCCGTTGGCGCCGCGCGCGGGGTGGTCCGCGGCGATGATCATCGTGCGGCCCTTGTCGTTGAACGGCGATTTCGCCCGGACCCGGGTGGCGGCGGCCGCCGCGATGGCCTCGGGATCGCGCACCCTCGCGGCGACTATCCGGCGCACTGTGTCCGACACCTTCCTTACCTCCCGGCTCGCTTGGTCCTTCGACCATCGCAAGAGCCCGGAGACTTTGTCAAGACATATGGACATAAGGTCATAGACGCTCGTCGCGGTAGGCTCCGCGCATGAAATCGTGGGCGCCCGGCGAGATCGTGGTGGATCCGAACGGCCCGGAGCCGCTGTATTCCCAGGTCGCCCGCCAGATCGGTGCCGCGATCGAAGACGGCAGGCTGCCGAACGGCGCCAGGCTGGACAACGAGCTGGATCTGGCGGCCCGCCTGCATCTGTCGCGGCCGACCATCCGTCAGGCGATCCAGTCGCTGGTCAATCAGGGGCTGCTCGTCCGCAAACGCGGTGTCGGCACGCAAGTCGTCCGCACCAAGGTCGCCCGCCCGCTGCGGTTGAGCAGTCTCTTCGACGACCTCAGCGAACTCGGGGACAAGCCGGAGTCCGTCGTCCTGATCAACCGGGTCGAGCCCGCGGACGACGAGGCGATCGAGCACCTCGAGACGCCGGGCCTGACCCACGTCCGGCGCCTCAAGCGAGTGCGGTCGACCGGCGGCGAACCGCTGGCGATCATGAACAACTACCTGCCCGACGGTCTCATCGACCCCGCCGACGACGAACTGCGGGACAGGGGGCTTTACCAGCTACTGCGCTCGGCGGGCGTCCGCTTGCACGCCGCCCAGCAGAACGTCGGCGCCCGGCAGGCGACCGAAGAGGACGCCGAACTGCTCGACGAGAAGCCGGGGGCGGCGCTGCTCACCATGCGGCGCACCACCTACGACGATTCCGGCAAGGTCGTGGAACACGGGTGGCACGTCTACCGGGCTTCGCGCTATTCCTTCAATCTCTCACTGACCAACAACGTCTGACGGTTCGCGTTCCAGATCGGACTCCAGTGCCGCGTACACCGAGGGACGGAACCGGCGCAGCCAGCCGGCGAGCGCGAGCCCGGCCAGCGCCACGATCAGCAGCAGCCACGGCAGGAGCGGGACGACGCCGTTGCTCGACCCGGCGAGCGTCGGGAAGTTGAGGATGGCCAGCGTCACGATGAGCCCGAGGCCCACCGCGCCCAGTCCGGGGGCGATCAGCGTCTTCACCACCCGGCGGTCCCGGGTCCGGCGGAAGTACACCAGGATCGCCACCGCCGCGAACAGTTGCAGGGTGAGGATGCCGAGGGTGCCGAAGCCGGTCATGCTCGCGGTGAGGTCGGCGACCGGGTCGAGCCCGGCGAGCCGGAACGCCAGTGCCACCACCGATCCGAAGGCCAGCTGGACGATCGAGGCGTAGCGCGGCGCGCCGTTGCGCGGATTGGTCTTGCCCAGCAGCCGCGGCAGCACGCCGACCCGGCCCAGCGCGTACAGGTAACGGGTGGCCGAATTGTGCAGCGCCAGCAAGGCCGCGAACAGGCTGACCACCAGGAGCAGCAACATCACCTTGGTCAGCGGGCCGCCGAGGTACTCCTGGGCGACCGAGAGCACCAGATCCCCGCTCGACAGGTGCGCGGCGGCCACGTCCTGCGCCTGCTCCGCGCCGATCGCGCTGACCACGGCCCACGTCGTGAACGCGGCGAACACCCCGATGAACCCGATGGCGATGTAGGTCGCCCGCGGGATCGTCCGCTTGGGATCCTTGGCCTCCTCGCCGAACAACGCCGTCGCCTCGAAACCGATGAAAGCGTTGGCGGCGAACAACAACGCCAGACCGCCCGCCCCCTGGAACATGACGGACGGGCTGAACGCGGCGAACGAGAAACCGTGCCGGAACAGCACGCTGAAGTCCATGATCAGCAGAATCGACACTTCGAGGATCAGCGAGGCGCCCAGGACCTTCGCGCTGACCGCGATACCGCGTCGGCTGAGCAGGAGCACCAGCACGACCGAAAGCGCGCTCCAGAAGAGCCAGTCGAGTTTCAGGCCGAAAACGTCGTCGATCGCGGTGGACGTGAAGAATCCGCTCGTGCCGATCGCCCCCGCCACGAAACAGTTGTAGCCGAGCATCGCGACGAAACCGGCGACCAGCCCCGGTGTCCGGCCCAACCCCTTGACCACGAAGGCGTAGAACCCGCCCGCGCTGGTGAGCACCCGCGACATCTGCGCGTAGCCGACCGCGAAAAGCAGTAGTACCACGGTGGCCAGCAGGAAGGCCGCGACCATGCCGCCGCCGTTGCCCACCGCGATGCCGATGGCCGCGATCACGATCATCCCGGTCAGGGGTGCGACGGCGGCGAGCACGAGGAACACGATGCCGGGCACGCCCAGGACGTTCTTGGCGAGCGACGTGTCGTCTCGGCTCATATGCTGCTCCTCTTCTCGGCTGGATGGCCAGTATGGGAGCGGCCGGGGGCGTGGACTTTGGCTCTGCGCGCTCGGTGCTTGTTCGCCAGTGTCTGGTCGACGGCGTCTGCGGACCGATGTCGGGAGGTGCTGGAACTTCGTGAGTTGCTTCGCGGCGTCCGACAACGCCCGGGCAACGAAAGCGTTCGGCGTGGCCACATCGGCACGCTTGTCGATTTCAGGTACAGCGATGTTTCGGTGAGAGTCGTGTCATCTGGTGCCCGTATTCGCGTCGAAACGAGCAATTTCACTTCGGTTTCCAGCCTGATATGTGTTAGCACAAGTGTTCGATTAGGAGTATTATCGACCTTGTGGCCAGCGACAACGCATCCCAGACGACGTCCGCCGAGTGGTGGCGCGTCGACACGGCTGCGCTGCATGCCCGTAAACAAGAGCTGGAAGTGTTGAAGCGTCAGTTGGATGCGGAGCAGAACGCGGTACTCGCGGAGATCAACAGTCGCGGGGTTCGCGGATGCAGTGGTCATTCGACGTTGGCCGCAATGATTTTCGAGGACTTCCATGTGACCGAGAAGGAAGCCAATGATCGCGCCGATCGGGTTCTCGCGTTGCATGCCGGTCCGTCCATCGGCGGTGACCCGACGCCTCCGCTCGCGCCGCTGACCGCTGAGGCGGCGGCCGAGGGAGCGATCGGCGGCTCGCAGATCGACGCGATCATCCGCACCCTGGCGAGGATCCCCTCCACGGTTTCGGAGGAGAGGGTGCGGGGCGGGGAGAAGATCCTGGTCGACCTCGCCCGCCATGCCGGGCCTCGTCAGATCGCCAAGGCCGGTCGCCGGTTGCTGGACAAGCTCGATCCCGATGGGAAAGAGCCCCGCGACGAAGATCCCAAGGATGTGCGGCCGGAGTTGCGGTTCGTCAAGCACCGCGACGGCACGCTCGGTCTGAAAGGCACCCTGGACCTGGAAACCTACGCCCGGCTCAAGTCCGACCTCGACCCGATGGCCAAGCCCCACAAGGCCATCGATGGGGTGCGGGACTCCCGCACCCAAGACGAACGGTACGGCGATGCCTTCACCGACTATGTGCGGTTGAAGACCAGCAGCCGCAACCTTCCCGGCCAAGCGGGAGAAGCCACCCACATCCTGGTGACCATGTCTTACGAGGACCTGATCCGGGATATCGGCGAAGCTCACCTGGACCTGGTCGGTCCCATCAGTGCCACCGACGCTCGCATCCTCGCCTGCGATGCTCGCGTGCGGCCGGGTGTTCTCGGCACCGAGGGCGAACCCCTGGACATCGGCCGATCCAAACGGACGGTGTCGTTGGCGCAGAAGTACGCGCTCACCATCCGCGACGGCGGCTGCGCCTTCCCCGGCTGCGATATGCCGGTGCCCCGCTGTACCGCTCACCACATCGTTTTCTGGCGGCACCACGGCGAAACGAAGATCGACAACCTCGTGCTCCTCTGCACGAGACACCACCGGCTGATCCACCACAGCGAATGGAAGGTCCGGATCGCCCAAGACGGTTTGCCGGAGTTCACCGCCCCCGCCTACCTCGACCCCACCGGGGAACCGAGGCGCAACACGATGCACCTGCGGACATAGGCCGAACCGAGTGAACCTTCGGAGCCGAGCCGGTTAGGCGCTGTCCTGTAAGTCCGTCCGCGGTCTTCGCGCCCAGGCGGTCTCTGACGGCACGGGCGATCCAGTCGAGTGCAACCCGGTACGAGGCTGAATCGTCTGCACCGTCAGAGACCACCTGGATCACGAAGCCCATCGAACGGACTTACAGGACAGCGCCTAAGGGCTGCGGGTGACAAGTGACGTTCTATTGAGAGCGAGGCGAACCAGTGAGCTTCGGCACCGCCTGCCTCACCTGTACTGAACCGGGCATGAGGCCAGTACGTCCCGAGCGCCACGTTCGAGACGGTGAGCGTCCCATGCGTGGCGCTCGGGACACCACTCACCAACCCGCCAACAGGGAAAGCCGCTCACCCAGCCGGGCACGACACGCTTGACTTGCCCCCGATAGAACGACATCCGCCATTCAGGCCACACGCGGCAGGTGACCAAGCCGATCGCGTTTCGCCGGCTATTTGCGTTCTCCAACGCAGGCCACCACGCACGCGCAGCCGGACGAAAGCCCGCCTCAAGCCCGAGGCGCGGGGAAGGAAGGCCAGCCATGCGGCTTGTCCAGGATCTCGATGGTCGCCTGGTCGACCAGGAAGTACTGCCCACCGTCCTCGCGCGGATTCGTATAGGCCGCGGTGGCGACTAGGCGTTCGAAGTCCGCCATCACCGCGATGGGATAGCCGCCGTCGAAGACCTCGCCGTGCGCGGCGGTCGCGACGGTCCCGGTCTCGTACCAGGTCACGAAGTACTGAGCGGGACCGACCGCGAACACGCGCAGGGTCTTCTCCTTCTGCCGGACGCCGGTGAAATCGCCGGACACGCCTGTCCAGATCATCGTCGTCCTGTCCGCGTAGTGCTGCTCCAGCACATTCCCCGAGCCGTAGTGGAAGTTCGCGCGCAGCCCGACGAGGTCGGTGCTGAGCTGATGGGTGCCGGTCACGGGGAAGAAGCGGACGTCGAGTTCCACGGGCTGAACCTCCGGATGGGTCGCTGTTTCCGAAGGTTTAGCACCGGGGCCTTCCAGAATTGTTGTCCGGCAAGGCAATCCTCTTGTCCGTGAACGCGGGGCTCAGCCGAACATGCCGGGCTGGTAGTCGCCTGCCGGGGTCTGCGCGATGACGTTGAGCCGGTTGTAGGCGTTGATCGTGGCGACCAGCGCGATCAGGGCGCCGATCTGCTCGTCGTCGTAGTGCTTGCGCACCTGCGCCCAGGTCTCCTCGCTGACACCGCCGTGAGCGTCGGAGATGCGGGTGCCCTCCTCGGTGAGCGCCAGCGCGGCGCGCTCCGCCTCGGTGAACACGTTCGCCTCCCGCCAGGCGGCGACGAGGTTGAGCCGCACCGAGGTCTCGCCGGCGTGCGCGGCGTCCTTGCTGTGCATGTCGGTGCAGAAGCCGCAGCCGTTGATCTGGCTGGCGCGCAGCTTCACCAGTTCCTGGGTCGCGTGCGGCAGCGAAGACTCCTCGATCGGGCGGCTCGCGGCGCCGAGGCGCTTGACGAACTTGACGGCGACCTCGTTCTCGAACAGGTTGAAACGCGCTTCCATGATCTTCCCTCTCCGTCGGTTTCTGCACACATGACGATCGGGACGGAGAGGTTGTGACAGCTTTCGAAGTGACGCCGGTCACCGATGAAGAACATCGGCGAGGATCTCGGCGCCATCGACGACGCGGGGGCCCGGCCGGTTGAAGTAGGCAGGGCCGTCCAGGACGCGCACGGCCGGCATGTCGTCCCAGCCGGGCAGGCCGGTCAGCGGGGGGAGCTCCGCCTCCGTCCGTTCGGGCGGGAAGCCGCAGGGGATGAGCAGCAGCGTCGCGGCAGGGAGGAGCGAGACGATCCGCATCCGTCCACGGTAGGTGACCAGCACATCCTGCACATCTGCGCGAGTCAATTGCGTGAAAGTGCGCTAACAGAGCATTGACGTTGCACAAAACTGCACCTAACGTGACAGCTATTGCGCACAACTGGCACGGATGGGGAGTTCATGAGCGGGACCTTCATGGCGGCGGAGATCGCGAGCCAGCCCGGATGCTGGCGGGACGCGGCGGCGCTGGCCTCGGCGAACAGTGAGCTGCTGCCGCCGGCGGGCGCGCGGGTCGCGATCGTCGGCTGCGGCACGTCGTGGTTCATCGGCCAGGCGTACGCCGTCCTCCGCGAGTCCGCGGGGCTCGGCGAGACCGACGCCTTCGCCGCGTCGGAATTCCCGGAGGGCCGCGGCTACGACCACGTCGTGGCGCTGACCCGGTCGGGCACGACGACCGAGGTCCACGCCCTCCTGGCGAAGCTGCGGGGCAAGACGCCGACCATCGCGATCACCGGCGTGCCGCGCGAGATCGAGAGCGCCGCGGACACGATCGTCGACCTGTCCGTCGTGGACGAACGCTCGGTCGTGCAGACCCGCTTCGCCACGACGGCGCTGGCGATGCTGCGCGCGCACCTCGGCGAGGACCTGACCGCGGTCGCCGACCAGGCCGAACGCGTACTCGCCGAACCGCTGCCCGACGAACTGATCGGCGCGGAGCAGTTCAGCTTCCTCGGCACCGGCTGGTCCGTCGGCATCGCGAACGAAGCGGCGCTCAAGTTCCGCGAGGCGTGTCTACTGTGGACGGAGTCGTACCCGGCGTGGGACTACCGGCACGGCCCGATCAGCATCAGCGAACCCGGCCGCGTCACCTGGATGTTCGGGCAGGCTCCGGAAGGCCTGTCCGACGACGTCGCCCGCGCGGGCGGCTTGTTCGTCGAGAGCGGCCTGGACCCGCTCGCCGACCTGGTCCGCGCGCAGCGCGTCGCCGGGGCTATCGCCGCCCGCAAGGGGCTCGACCCGGACAACCCCCGCAGCCTCACGCGTTCCGTCGTCCTGACCTGAGGCCGTCGTGATCGTCACTGTCACGCCGAACACCGCGCTGGACGTCACGTACACAGTGGACGATCTCCGGCCCGGCGGGGTGCACCGGGCGAGGGACGTGCGGCACCGGGCGGGCGGCAAGGGTGTCAACGTCGCCCGCGTACTGCGCGCGCTCGGCGCCGACGTCCGCGCGATCGTCACGGCGGGCGGGGCGACGGGAGCCACCGTCGAGAGCGACCTCGCGGCGGCGGGCATCCCGGCCGACGTCGTCCCGATCGGCGGGGAAACCCGGCGCACCACCACGGTCCTGGCGGACGACGGATCGGTGACGTTGCTGAACGAGCCCGGGCCCCGGCTCACCGAAAGCGAATGGCAAACGCTTGCGACGGCCGTCCGAGCCCGGAAAACGGACGTGCTCGTCTGCTCGGGCAGCCTCCCGCCGGGCGCCGGGGGATACGCCGGCCTGCTCGGCAGCACACCGTCCATCTTGGACACCTCCGGCGAAGCGCTGCTCGCCGCCCTCTCCGCGAAGCCGTCCGTCGTCAAGCCGAACGCCGACGAACTGCGCGAGGTCACCGGCCTGCGGGACCCCGTGGCCGCCGCGACGGAACTCCGCGCGGCCGGGGCGGGGGCGGTCGTCGTCTCGCTCGGCCCCGAGGGACTGCTGGCGGTGACCGGATCCGGCACCTGGCACGCGGCACCGTCCACCGTGCTCACCGGCAACACCACCGGCGCGGGCGACGCCGTCGTCGCGGCGCTCGCGCTGGGACTGAGCCGCGCCGAAGCCTGGCCGGACATCCTGCGCCGGGCCGTCGCCCTGTCCGGGGCGGCCGTGCTCGGCCCGCTAGCCGGCGACGTCGACCTCGCGCACTACCAAGCGGAACAGGGGCTGGTCGCCGTGAGCGCCCGGCCGGAGCAGGACACGACCTAGGAGAAACAGTCATGCCTCTGGTGGGAACCGGGGAGATCGTCGGAGCCGCCGCGGCGGCCCGGCACGGCTGCGGCGCGTTCAACGCGATCCAGCTCGAACACATCACCGCGATCATCGACGGCGCCGCCGCGGCGGAAGCGCCGGTCATCGTGCAGCTGAGCCAGAACGCGGTGAAATACCACGGCTCGCTGGCGCCGGTCGGCACGGCGGCGCTCGCCGCGGCCAGGGAGGCCGCGATACCGGTCGCGGTGCACCTCGACCACGCCGAATCGGCCGACCTCGTCCGCGAGGCCGTCACGCTCGGCTTCGGGTCGGTCATGTTCGACGCGTCCAAACTGGACTACACCGACAACGTCCGCGCGACGCGGGAAGTCGCCGCGTACTGCCATGATCACGGAGTGTGGGTCGAGGCCGAACTCGGCGAGGTCGGGGGCAAGGACGGCGTCCACGCGCCCGGCGCGCGCACCGATCCGGACGAGGCGGCGGAATTCGTCGCGGCCACCGGTGTCGACGCGCTGGCGGTGGCGGTGGGCAGTTCGCACGCCATGCTCACGCGCGACGCCGCCTTGGACTTCGAGCTGATCGCACGGCTCCGGGACCGGGTGCCGGTACCGCTGGTGCTGCACGGCTCGTCGGGAGTCCCCGACGAGGGGCTGGCCGAAGCGGTGCGAGCGGGGATGACGAAGATCAATATCGCCACCCAGCTCAACAAGGTGTTCACCGCGGCCGTCGCGGACGATTGGCGTGCGCATCCGGAGCGGGTGGACCCGCGCAAGTACCTCGGCGCCGGACGTGCCGCTGTCGCCGTCGAGGTGCGGCGGCTGCTGGAAGTGCTCAAGCTTGATCAGAGTGAACCGGTCAAGGTGACGATTGAGCAGACTTTGCGCGATTGAGTGTTGACATGTGCGTGAAACCTCACAAAACTGCGCAAGAACAAGCAGAACTTGTGTGATCTTCGATCCAGGTGGTGGCGGATGCGGGTAGGCAGGCTCACGGCATTGACAGCAGGCGCGGCGCTCCTGCTCGCGGGATGCGGCGGCGGGGACACGGCCGGAGGCACCGGCGAGAACGCGCTCCCGGGCGTCGACCAGTTCCTCAACGCGCCCTGCCCCGAAGCGGGGGTGAAACCCGCTACGGACAAGGAGTTCACGTACTGGTCCATGTGGACGGCCGACGAGCCGCAGGGCAAGGTCCTGCAGAAGGCCTTCAAGTGCTTCCAGGAGAAGACCGGCGTCAAGGTCGACGTGCAGTGGCTGGGCCGCAAGGCCTACACCCAGAACCTGGTGCCCGCGCTGAACACCGACGCGGTGCCGGACCTGTTCGACCAGGACGTCAGCAAGGTCGGCGCCGCGATCATGACGCCCGGCGGCACGCAGAGCGTCGACGACGTGTTCGCGATGAAGGTCGGCGAGGGTGACAAGACCGTCAAGGACGTGCTTTCGCCCAGCTCGTACGACTTCCCGCAGAACAAGGACCGCGAGGGACACAACTTCATGGTCCCGTACACGATCCAGTCGAGCGCCTGGTGGTTCAACAAGGACACCGCGGGCGACATCCAGCAGCCGAAGACGATGGACGAGCTGATCGGCCTGTTCGACAAGGCCAAGACCGACGGCAAGGCCGCGATCAGCCTCGACGGCGACATCCCGTTCTACAACATGTACTTCTACACCCAGCTCGCCGAGCGCTACGTCGGTGCGGGCGGGATCTACAAGGCGGCGACCGACAAGACCGGCCAGGCGTGGAAGACCGAGCCCGGTTTCCTCAAGGCCGCCACCGAAACCGCGAAGCTGCCCAAGTACTTCATCGACGGCTGGGACGCGGCGAAGTTCCCTCAGGTGCAGCAGCGCTGGGCCGACGGCGACTCCCGGTTCCTCTACGTCGGCAGCTGGGCGCCGAGCGAGACCCGCGAGTACCTGGACAAGCAGGGC
Organism: Amycolatopsis thailandensis; assembly: GCF_042723255.1. Taxonomy (NCBI): domain Bacteria; kingdom Bacillati; phylum Actinomycetota; class Actinomycetes; order Pseudonocardiales; family Pseudonocardiaceae; genus Amycolatopsis; species Amycolatopsis thailandensis. The sequence continues at coordinate 6,259 of NZ_JBHXJK010000109.1, read as the reverse complement.
GCCGGAACAAAGATCAACTACGGCTCCTTCCAGTTCCCGATGCCCGAGGGCGCCACGCACGACACCGTCGAGCAGATGTCGATCGGCTTCTCGGTGACCAAGAAGGCCAAGCACGCCGAGGCGGCCAAGGCGTTCATCGCCTACTTCCTCAACAAGGACCTGCTTTCCGGGATCCCCGCGGTGGCCGACAACCTCGTCCCGCGCGCCGACCTCTCGGTGCCGGACGACCTCAAGCAGGTCAAGGCCGCGCTGGACGACCCGAAGAAGGAACACGTCCTGCAGTACGACGGGATCGACGGCATCGCCGGCGGCAAGTGGCAGACCGACGTCTTCGACCCCGCCGACATCGCGCTGCTGAAGGGCCAGATCACCCCGCAGCAGTTCGTGGACCAGCTCGCCACCAAGGGCGCCGAGTTCTGGAAGAACCAGGGCTGATGGCGACAGTCACGACTCCGGCGAAACCGTCGGCGCGGGCCGTGAAGGCCGGGGCGCACCTGAGTCGCAAGAAACGGCTGTTCTGGCCGTTCGCCGCGCCGGCGCTGGTGCTGTACCTGGCCTTCCTGGTCCTGCCGACGATCGCGACCGTCGTGCTGAGCTTCACCAGCTGGGCCGGGGCGGGGGACACGCCGGAACCCAACGGCGTCACCAACTACACGCAGATGGTTTCGAGCGACTCGTTCCAGTACGCCTTCCGCAACACGCTGATCTACGTGTTCCTCGGCGGGATCGGCACGTTCGCGCTCGCGTTCCTGTTCACCATGGTGCTGAGGGACATGAAGGGCGGCAAGATCGTCCGCGCCATCCTGTTCTTCCCGAACATCGTGGCGCCGGTGGCGCTCGGCATGTTCCTCGGCTTCGTGTTCAAGTACCAGCCGGGGAAACAGGGGCTGGCGAACTACGTGCTGGAAGGCCTCGGCGCGGACGCGGCGAAGTTCCTCGCACCGTCCAATGTGACCGGTGTGGTGACGGCTTCGCTGATCTGGGCCAGTTCGGGCTTCTACATCACCATCCTGATGGCCGCGGTCGACCGCATCCCGCCGTACCTCTACGAGGACGCGGAACTGGGCGGCGCTTCGCCGTGGCAGAAGTTCAAGAACATCACGCTGCCGATGACCTGGGACGTCGTCGGTGTCGCGGGGGTGCTGTGGACGATCAACGCGCTCAAGATCTTCGAGCTCGTGTTCGTGCTGGCCGGTCCGGGCACCTACGCCCCGCCCAACGAGGCGTGGACGCTGGGGATCTACGTGTTCGACCGGACCTTCGGCTCGAACGGCACTCCGGACTTCGGTGCCGCCTGCGCCTGCGCGGTGGCGATGATCGCGCTGGTGTCCGTGCTCGTGGTCCTGCTCCGTCGTTTGATGCGCCGTGACGCGATCCAGTTCTGAGTTGTCTATGGGAGACGAAATGTCCGTCACCGACGTCGAGGCGCCCGCGCGGCGACCGGCGAAACCGGTGCGCAAGCCGCCGCGCAAACCGCGGCCGGCGCCCGGTTCGAAACGGTTCAGCCCGTTGCGCGTCGTGGGTTCCGCGATCGTGTGGCTGTTCACCGCGGGCAACATCCTGGTGCTGTACTGGCTGCTGACGGCGTCGTTCAAGACGCCGGTGGAGATCTTCACCAAGCCGTTCGACCTGCCGTACCAGTGGTTCAAGGTCGGCAAGCCGTTCCGGAACTTCATCTACGCCTGGAACAACGCCGGTTTCGGCGACGCCGTGCTCACCACGGTGGTCCTGGTCGGGCTGGCGACTGTCGTGACGGTCGCCGTGTCGGCGCCCTGCGCGTACGCCCTCACCCGCCTCGGTGTCCGCGGCGCCGGGCCGATGACGAACGTCGTCGCGATCGGCATGGGCGTGCCGTTCCAGACCGTGATCATCCCGCTGTTCGTGGTGCTCAGCAAGATCCACCTGGACAACGAGTACGGCCTGTTCGTGCTGTACGTGGCCCTGTCCATCCCGTTCACGGTGTTCCTGATGACCGGGTTCTTCCGGTCGCTGCCGGACGAACTGGAGGAGGCGGCCGCGCTCGACGGCGCGTCGCCGATGCGCACGTTCTTCTCGGTCATGCTGCCGCTGACCCGCGGCGGCATGATCACCGCGCTGACGCTGAACGCCATCGGCCTGTGGAACGAGACACTGCTGGCGATCGTGTTCCTCAAGGACCAGGCGCATTTCACGCTCTCCCGCGCGCTCTTCACCTTCTACGGGGCCGCGAGCTACCAGTCTGAGTACGGCGGGCTGATCGCCGGTGTGGCGATCGTCGTGCTCCCGATGCTGGTGCTCTACCTCGTGCTCGCCCGCCGGATCATCACCGGCCTGACCCTCGGCGCCGGAAAGTAGGACCTGATGGCCACCGTGACCTTCTCCGACACCACCCGGTTCTACGCCGGGGTGGAACGCCCGGCCGTCGACGGCCTCGACCTCGAAGTCGCCGACGGCGAATTCCTGGTGCTGGTCGGCCCGTCCGGCTGCGGGAAGTCGACCACGCTGCGGATGCTGGCCGGGCTGGAAGGCGTCGACGACGGCTCCATCCACATCGGCGACCGCGACGTCACCGAACTCCCGCCGAAGGACCGGGACATCGCGATGGTGTTCCAGAACTACGCGCTCTACCCGCACATGACGGTCGGGGAGAACATCGGCTTCCACCTGAAGCTGGCCAAGATGCCCAAGGCCGAACGTGAACGCAAGGTCGCGGAGGCCGCGGCCGTGCTCGACCTGACCGAGTACCTGGACCGCAAGCCCGCGAAGCTGTCCGGCGGTCAGCGGCAGCGCGTCGCGATGGGGCGCGCGATCGTGCGCGAGCCCAGCGTGTTCCTGATGGACGAACCACTGTCCAACCTGGACGCGAAGCTCCGGGTGCAGACGCGGACCCAGATCGCTTCCCTGCAACGGCGGCTGGGCATCACCACCCTCTACGTCACGCACGACCAGGTCGAGGCGATGACCATGGGGGACAGGGTCGCCGTGCTGAAGGACGGGATCCTGCAACAGTGCGACACCCCCGTCGGGCTGTTCGCCAAACCGGTCAACGTGTTCGTCGCCGGATTCATCGGCTCGCCCGCGATGAACCTGCTGGAGACCACTGTGGACAGTGACGGCGCCGTCGCCGGTGGCACACGGCTCCCGCTGACCCCGGCGCAGCGTTCGGCGCTGACCGGCCCCGGCATCGTCGTCGGTGTCCGGCCCGAAGGCTGGACGATCGGCGACGGCGGTTTCGAAGCCGTCGTCGAGGTCGTCGAGGAACTGGGCAGCGACCAGTACCTTTACTGCCGGGACGGCGACCGCGTGCTGACCGTCCGCACCCCGGGGATGGCCCCGTGGCAGCGCGGCGAGCCGATCTCCCTGACCCCGCAACCGGGCTCGGTGCACCTGTTCGACGCCGCGACCGGCGATCGGCTCCCGGACGCATGACCCGCCTGTACCGCACCGGGCTGGTGCTCCCGGCCGCCGAGCTGGGGCCGGAAAACCCGCTGCCGCCGCTTCGGAAACCCGAAGCGGTGGCGAAGGTGTCCAATGTGGACGAGCTGCCGCCGGACCTCGCGGAGAACATCGGGTACGGTCGCCTGGACACCACGCTGCCGTGCCTGCTTCAGGACGGCTACACCCGCGAGCGCGCCGAACGTGAGCTCCCGGCGGTGGTGCTGGAGAACGACAAGATCCGCGCCACCGTGCTGCCGTCGCTCGGTGGGCGGCTGTATTCGCTGGTCCACAAGCCGTCCGGCCGCGAGTTGCTCTACCGGAACCCGGTGTTCCAGCCCGCGAACCTCGCCTTGCGGGACGCGTGGTTCGCGGGCGGTGTCGAGTGGAATCTCGGGAGCACCGGGCATACGACGCTGACCTGCGAGCCGATGTTCGCCGCGGAGATCGAGGGCCCGGACGGCACGCCGGTGCTGCGGCTGTGGGAGTGGGAACGCACCCGCGATCTGCCGTACCAGATCGACTTCTGGCTGCCCGAGGACTCGGAACACCTGCTGGTGGCCGTGCGGGTGCGGAATCCGCATCCCTACGACGTCCCGGTGTACTGGTGGTCGAACATCGCGGTACCGCAGAACGAGGGCACCCGCGTGCTGGCACCCGCGACACAGGCGTGGCACTACGGCTACTCGGGACGCCTCGACCTGGTCGACGTCCCCGGCGAGCTGACGTACCCGGCCCGAGCCGAGGCCGCGGCCGACTACTTCTTCGAGGTGGCCGGAAGGCCGTGGGTCGCGGCCGTCGAACCGGACGGAACCGGGCTGGCCCAGCTGTCCACCGAACGATTGCGCGGCCGGAAGCTGTTCCTGTGGGGTGAATCCGCCGGTGGGCGCCGCTGGCAGGAGTGGCTGGCGCCCGGTGCCGGTGGCTACCTGGAGATCCAGGCCGGGCTGGCCCGCACCCAGCTGGAACACCTGCGGTTGCCGCCGGGGGAGAGCTGGGACTGGCTGGAGGCCTACGGTCCGGTCACCGCGGATCCCGCCGCGGCGCACGGGGACGACTGGACGGCGGCACGCGAAGCCGTCGCCGCCGGTCTGCCGTCGGCCGAGACCTTGGACGAGTATCACGAGGCCTGGCGGAAGATCGCCGACGTCACCCCGGAATCCTTCCTGGCCACCGGTTCCGGCTGGGGAGCGCTGGAGAACCGCCGGGCGCCGATGTGCCTGCCCGGCACGCCGTTCCCGGACGATTCGCTGGGGCCGGACCAGGAGCCGTGGCTCGCGTTGCTCGACGGGACCCCGCCGGACGGCGATCCGCTCGCCGTGCCGCCGCCGACGCTGGTGAACCGGTACTGGGCGGATCTCATGGAGTACGCCCCGAAGAACTGGCTGACCTGGTATCACCGCGGCGTCGCGCACTGGGCGGCCGGACGGCAGTCGGACGCGGTCCGCGCCTGGCGCGAGTCCGTCTCGGCGGACGAGAACCCTTGGGCGCTGCGGAATCTCGCGGTCGCCACGGCCGGGCACGAAGCGGCCTGGCTGTACCGGCGGGCGGTCGCTCTCGCGCCGTCGCTGAGGCCTTTGGTGGTCGAGGCGATCGCGGCGCAACTCGCCGCCGGGCTACCGGACGAGGCTGACCGACTGCTGGCCGGGCTTCCGGTGGAAGGGCGGGCCGCCTTGCTGACCGCTCGCACCCGGCTCGCCCTCGGGGACGTCGCCGGGGCCAAGGCCGTCTACGACACCGGTTTCGAGGTCGCGAACCTCAGGGAAGGGGAAACGTCTTTGTCCGACACCTGGGCGGCGGTTTCGGACGAACCGCTGCCCGAACAGCACGACTTCCGGATGAAGTGACCGGCCGGGCCACTCGACCGGCGTGCCGCACGCGGCGGACAACCGCGATGCAGCATACTGCTCGAAACAGTGGCCAACAGCGCAACGCCATGCGCGATAGGCCGCAGCGAGCTAGGAGTGGCGCCGATGGCCCGGCACGAACGGCTGAGCACCCTGCTGGACCTGCTGGGGCAGCGGGAGAAGATCGACGTCGAGGACGTGGCCGAGGAGTTGAACGTCTCCGCGGCGACGATCCGGCGCGACCTCGATCACCTGGCGGAGCAACAGTTGCTCACCCGCACCAGGGGTGGCGCGGTGGCCAACGACCTCGCCTACGACCTGCCGTTGCGGTACAAGACCGCGCGGCATGTGCCCGAAAAGCAGCGGATCAGCGTCGCCGCGGCGTCGCTCGTGGCGCAGGGCATGGTCGTCGGCCTCAACGGCGGGACGACGACGGCCGGGGTCGCACGGTCCCTGGCCACCCGGTCGGATCTGGCGGGCCGGGGTGATTCGCCGGGGCTGACGGTGGTCACCAACGCGCTGAACATCGCGCACGAACTCGCGGTGCGGCCGCATGTGAAGATCGTGGTCACCGGCGGGGTCGCGCGTCCGCAGTCGTTCGAGCTCAGCGGTCCGCTGGCCACCCGCGTGCTGAGCGAACTGACGATCGACCTGCTGTTCCTCGGGGTCGACGCGTTCGACGCCGAGGCCGGCGCCTTCGCTCACCACGAGGGTGAGGCGAGTATCAACCGGCTGATGGTCGAACGCGCGGAACGCGTCGTCGCTGTCGCCGACGGTTCGAAGCTGGGCCGTCGCGCGTTCGCGCGGATCTGCGCGACGCCGCAGGTACACGCCCTCGTCACGGATTCCAACGCCGATCCGAAGGTGCTTCGGGCTTTCGAAGCCGCCGGGGTCGAGGTTCAGGCGGTCTGACCCGCTCCGTTCCCGAGTGTCATGAAAGGGGCTTTCAGGACGAAATCTGTCCTGAAAGCCCCTTACATGACATCCAGGGCACGAAG